>NZ_JBXWRD010000002.1:0-197633 GCF_059612725.1 Ruegeria sp. YKSF070
TGACCGACACCGAGATGCCGCTGATGGAAGTGGCACAGGCCACCGGCTTTACCTCGCAATCGAGCTTTGCACGTGCCTTTCGCACCCAGAACGGCCAATCGGCCCGCGACCTGCGGCAGGCCCGAACCCAACCCGCCGAACCCTGATCTTCATTTCGCCACAAATACTCCGGGGGAGCCTACAAAATTCGTCGAATTTTGTAGGCCGGGGGCAGAGCCCCCGCCCCGCTCAATACGGCATCGGATGCGCCTTGTGGGCGCGCGCGATCTCGTCCAGAACCTCGTCCGACAGGGTCAGATCGGCGCCGGCCAGCACATGATCGAGCTGCGCCAGAGTGGTGGCCCCAAAGATCGCAGACATCATGAAGGGTCGGGTCTGGCACCAGGCCAGCGCCATATGCACCGGGTCCAACCCGTGCCGGCGGGCAATGTCCAGATAGGCGTCGACCGCATCGAACACCCGCTCGGATTTGCGCCCGCCCATCTCGGGCACCAGCGACATGCGCGATCCCTCGGGCACCGCGCCGCTCTGATACTTGCCGGTCAGGAACCCCGCAGCCAGTGGCGAGAAGGCCATCAGCCCCACATCCTCGTTCACGCTCAGCTCGGCCATATCCGTGTCGTAAAGGCGGCAAAGCAGCGAGTATTCGTTCTGCACCGACGCCACCCGCGGCCCTTGCCCCGCTTCGGCCAGCCGCAGCCATTGCGCGGTCCCCCAGGCGCTTTCGTTCGACAGACCAAAGGCGCGGATGGTGCCGCGATCGACCTCGCGCTGCAGCGCCTCAAGGCAATCGGCCATGTTTTCCAGAACCGCGCCCGCATCCTGTCCCGATGGGTCATAGCGCCAGTTCTGTCGAAACATGTAGCTGCCGCGATTGGGCCAATGGAACTGGTAGAGGTCGATATGATCGGTCGCCAGCCGTTTCAAAGAGCCCTCGACCGCCCTCGCGATGGTCTGACCCGAGATCGGGGCGCCATCGCGAAAATGCGCCATCCCGGCGCCGGAATGTTTGGTCGCCAGCACGTAGTCTCCGCGCCGGGCCGGGTTCGCCCGGTTCCAGCTGCCGATGATCTCTTCGCTGCGGCCCACGGTCTCCTTGCGGACCGGGTTCACCGGATACATCTCGGCGGTGTCGACAAAGGTGATGCCAGCGGCCAGGGCGCGGTCGATCTGGGCATGGCTGTCGGCCTCGCTTGTCTGGCTGCCAATGGTCATGGTGCCCAGGCAAAGCGCACTCACCTCGATGCCGGTGCGGCCCAGCGGTCTCGTTTTCATGTCTCGGCTCCCTCTTGTCCGGGCCAGACCCTAGCGGAGGGACACGTGGCGGCAACCCCTCTTGAGCTTTGCCGCCAATTGCGTCAGCCTGAACGGCAACCGGAGGGGCAGACAATGGCGCAGAAGATCACAAAGGGAATCAAGACCTTGCTGGCAGAGGCAAATGCGCAGGTCGCAACCCTGCCGGTGGCCGAGGCCAAGGCGCTCTATGACGATCCCGATCATGTGTTTGTCGATCTGCGAGATATCCGCGAGTTGCAGCGCAGCGGCATGATCCCGGGCGCTTTCTCCTGCCCGCGTGGCATGCTGGAATTCTGGATCGACCCCGAAAGCCCCTACCACAAACCTGTTTTCAACCAGGACAAGACTTACGTGTTCTACTGCGCGAGCGCCTGGCGTTCGGCGCTGGCGGCCCAGGCCGCCCAGGAGATGGGCCTTGCGCCGGTCATGCATCTCGAAGGTGGTTTCACCGAATGGGTGAAACAGGATGGGCCCGTCGCCGACAAGACCTGAGCCCCGGCGGCAGCGATCCAAAGTGTCATTTGACACTTTGTCCAAGCGCCTGATCCAGGCGCTGACACAGGATTTTCCAAAATCCTGTGGACAAGGATTTCAGGAAATCCTTGGTCCCGCGCCTGACGCATGCGGGCTGTTGTTGTCTGGCGATCATCTATCGCCTAGAGATCGGTGCAAGTGAGTTTCAAAGGGAGAGATCACCCATGTCCGATACGCCCAACTACGGGTTCGACACGCTGCAGATCCACGCCGGCGCGCGGCCCGACCCGGCCACCGGTGCGCGGCAGACGCCGATCTATCAGACCACGGCCTATGTGTTCCGCGATGCCGATCACGCCGCAGCCCTCTTCAATCTGCAAGAGGTGGGTTACATCTATTCCCGCCTGACCAATCCGACCGTGGCCGTGTTGCAGGAGCGTATCGCCACGCTCGAGGGTGGTGTCGGCGCAGTCTGCTGCTCCTCGGGCCACGCGGCACAGATCATGGCCCTTTTCCCGCTGATGCAGCCGGGCTGCAACGTGGTGGCCTCGACCCGGCTTTATGGCGGCACCGTCACCCAGTTCAGCCAGACCATCAAACGGTTCGGCTGGTCGGCCAAGTTCGTCGATTTCGACGATCTCGACGCGCTGCGCGAGGCCATCGATGACAATACCCGCGCGGTATTCGGCGAATCCATCGCCAATCCGGGCGGCTATGTGACCGATATCCGCGCGGTGGCCGATGTGGCCGATGCCGCCGGCGTGCCGCTGATCATCGACAATACCAGCGCCACCCCCTATCTGTGCCGCCCGTTCGAACATGGTGCCTCGCTGGTGGTGCATTCCACCACCAAATACCTGACCGGCAACGGCACGGTCACCGGCGGCTGCGTTGTCGATTCCGGCCGTTTCGACTGGTCGGCCAGTGACAAGTTCCCCTCGCTCAGCGCGCCGGAACCGGCCTATCACGGGCTCAAGTTCCACGAGACATTTGGCCCGCTCGCCTATACGTTCCATGGCATTGCCATCGGGCTGCGTGACCTCGGGATGACCATGAACCCGCAGGCCGCCCATTACACGCTGATGGGGATCGAGACACTGAGCCTGCGCATGCAGCGCCATGTCGAGAACGCAAAAACGGTCGCCGCCTGGCTCGAGGCCGATCCACGCGTCGATTATGTCACCTATGCCGGACTGCCCTCGTCTCCGTATGCCGAACGGGCAGAGCGTTGTTATCCCAAAGGCGCTGGCGGGCTGTTCACCTTTGCGGTCAAGGGCGGCTACGAGGCCTGCGTCAAGCTGGTCAACGCGCTCGAGATCTTCAGCCATGTGGCCAACCTGGGGGATGCGCGCTCGCTGATCATCCACTCGGCCTCGACCACCCACCGCCAGCTGACACCCGAGCAGCAGGAAGCGGCGGGCGCCGGGCCCAATGTGGTGCGCGTCTCGATTGGGATCGAGGATGCCGACGACCTGATCGCCGATCTGGATCAGGCGCTGACCAAGGCCACCGCCTGATCGGAACCGGGGCGGCCCTCAGGGGCCGCCCTTTTCACTCCAGCCGCAGCCGCGCCAACGCGTAGATCAGCAGCGCCAGACAGCACAGGCCCGCCAGCAGGAACGGCGCGCGCAACGCCATCTCGCGGCTCATCTGCTGTTCGGCCAGCACCACCAGGGCGCCGCCCGCCAGCGCCCCCAGCGGCATCGAGCCCCAGCCGAAGAAACGATAGATACTGTTCACCCGGCCCAGCATAGCGGGCGGAATACGGCGTTGGCGCCAGGACACGGTGATCACGTTCCACAGCATCGCCGCCGCCATGATCGCCGTCAGCGCCAGACCCATCACCCAGCCGCTGTTCGACAGGCCGATGCTGGCATAGCCCGCGCCCCAGACCGCGATCGACAGGAACAGGCAGGCTTGCGTGCCGATCAACCGCATCGCGCGCGGCGCCAGCAGGCTGCCGCAGATCGCGCCCACCGCCCCCGCCGACAGCACCATGCCATACTGCGCGGCACCAAGACCCAGCACCTCCTGCGCGAACAGGACCTGCACCGTGATCGTGGCCATGGCGATGAAATTGGCCAGCCCCAGCACCACCGCCAGCCGCAGCAACAGCGCGTCGCCGCGCATGAAGGCGATCCCCTCGGCCAGTGCCTGGGCGAACCGCGCGCGGCTGGGTACCTGCGGCGGCAGCGAGATCAGCCAGACCAGACCGGCGGCCAGCACCAGCACCGCCACATCCAGGCCAAAGGGCACCGCGATACCGGCCGAGATCAGCACGCCGGCCAGCGGCGGGCCGATGAACTGGCCGGTCAACTGTTCGGTGCTCCAGAGCTGGCCATTGGCGGCCTCCAGATCGTCGGGGTCGACCAGCGCGGGCAGGATGGTCTGGGCGGCATTGTCGCGCAGCACCTCGGCCGCGCCCAGCAGAAAGGCCAGCCCCGCAAGCGCCCAGATCGCCCCCGGCGCCGGATCGCCCAGCGCCAGCAGAAGGATGGCCAGTACGATCCCCGCCCGCATCAGATCGGCCCGCGCGATCAGCTTGCGCCGGTCGCTGCGGTCGATGATCACGCCCGCAGGCAGGGCGAAGAGCAGCCAGGGCAGTCGCGCCGCCGCAGCCACGGCGGCAATCGCCACCGCGTCGCGGGTCATCAGCGCCGCCAGCCATGGCACCGCCAGCACCAGCACCCCGTCGCCCAGATTGGTCAGGGCCCCTGCTGTAAAGAGCAGTCGAAAGTTGCGATTTCGGATTACCAGCGGCGCGGCCATCACAGTCTCCGGGTCAGGTTCGGGACAGAGTGGCGCGACCCTGCGCCATGGTCAATGCAGGGTCGATGCGGGCGGCAGGCCGCCCGCAAAGCGGATCATTGCCGGATCTCGAACACCATGGTGACACTTCCGCTCAACCCGATCTCGCCACCGGCAACAGGCACATCCATGGACTCGGCCATGGCCGCCATACGCATCATCGGGCGCGGCTGCGGATCGTAGGACTGTTCCGAGATCGACACCACCCGGCCCAGTTCCACCCCGGCCGCCTCGGCCAGTTGCCGGGCGCGGTCCTGCGCATCCGCCACCGCCTTGGCGCGCGCCTGATCTCGCAGCGGTTTGGACTCCTTGACCCCGAACTCCAGCCCGTTGAACGTGTTGGCCCCGTCGCTGACCACCGCGTCCAGGATACCGCCCAGCGCCGCCAGGTCACGCACCCGCACCGTAACCCGGTTCGAGGCCTGAAAGCCGGTGATCTTCGGCGGCTCGCTGCTGGAGGCGCGGTTCGACCAGACCGGCGACAGCGACAGGTCGCTGGTCTGCATGTCGCGCGCCTCGATACCCATCTCGCCCAACCGGTCAAAGACCTGCTGCACGGCTTCAGACGTGGCCAGCAGCGCCGCGCGCGCCTCTTTGGCCTCGCGGGTGACGCCCAGGGTGATCACCGCCATGTCGGGAACCGTTTCGACAGTGCCGCTCCCCGTCACGGTGATATGACCGGGTTGCTCATCCGCGCGGGCCAGCCCGACCGCCGCGAAAAGCAAGGCCGCCACCAGAAAAATCAATGTCCTCATTTATGTTCTCCTGCTATCCTCGCCATCAAAGATGGGGTGGCGGCATGTCGCGCGGCAAGGGGAAAACCGGAGTAATTCTTTCCCTCGGCAAATCTCTGCTTTAATGTCGCGCCGTGGCGCTCGCCAGTGAGTGCCCCAAGCCATTCAGGAACGGTTAGACTGGTCACATGAAACCCGCCTTTGCGCTGTCGCTTTCCTTCGAGGGGATCACCCTGTTGCATCGCGCCGCCGGTGGCTGGCGAAAAGTGGGCGCGGTCGCGCTGGACACACCCGATCTGGCGGCGGCGCTGCGCGGCTTGCGCAAGGATGCGTTGCGGCTGGAAACGGATCTGCAGTGCAAGCTGATCCTGCCCAACGAGCAGATCCGCTATCTGTCCGTCGAGACCGGCCCGTTCAAGGGCGAAACCCGCCACGCCCTGATCGAACAGGAGGTCGCCGCCGCCACCCCCTATGAGCTGGAAGAATTGGCCTATGACACCTCGCCCGACGGCGAAGTGACCCATGTGGCCGCCGTTGCCCGCGAGACGCTCGACGAGGCCGAGGCCTTTGCCACCGAACACGGGTTCAACCCGGTCAGCTTTGTCGCGGTTCCGGACGACAATTCCTTCTTAGGCGAACCTTTCTTCGGACCCGCCAGTACCACCCGCGACCTGGTTGGTGACGAAGCGGTAGAGCCTGACGGGATCGCGGTCGTGGTGATCGGCCCGGCGGTGTTTCCCGATACCGAGCCTCCTGCCCCGACCACCGTCGAAGCACCCGCCGCTCCGGCGATCAGCTTTTCCAGCCGACGCGCCAAACCGGACGCCGAACCGGCCGAGACCGAAACCGCAACCGCACCGCCCGTCGTCGCCACGCCAACGCACACCCCTGATCAAGAGGCTCCACCGCCCTCCGAGGCCGATGTTCCACCCGAGTCACCGGCCGAAAGCGCGCCGATGCCATCCGGTGCCGAAATCGCCGTCGAGAGCGGTTTCAACTCGCGCCGTGCCTCCCCGCTGGATGCACCACGCCCGGTGACCGAAGAGATGCCGGTCACCGCCTTCGCAGCCGCGGAACGCCCCGATCAGGTGCCCCGAACCGAGGCCGAGCGGCTGACCATCTTCGGCGCTCGCAGCGGCGGTATCGGTGGCAAGCCGCGCTATCTTGGCGTGATCCTGACGGTGGGCCTGCTGCTGTTTCTCGCGGCCGTCGCAGCCTTTGCATCGCTGTTTACCGAAGGTGGCCTGACCGGGCTGTTCCGCGATCCCGATCCGCTGGCCACCCCGCCCGCGGCCGTGATCGAAGCGCCAAACGCCGGGGCGGCATCCGACGCCACGCCGGAACAGACCGTCCCGCAGGCACCGGCCTCGATTGATGAGGATCCCGAAGAACTGGTCGCACCGCAGGACGCCCCCGAACTGCCGGGCCTGAGCGGCACCGACAGTGCGGTGCTCGAAGCGCTGCGCGTCGAGCCGCAACAGGTCGAGGACCTGGATTTCGAACCTGAACCCAGCGGGACCGAAGCCATAGAGCTTGCATTGTCCGAGGCCCCGGAACCACCCGAGGTTCCTGGTCTGATCGGTCTCAACGACCTGTTCGTCGCCTCGATCGACCGCACCGACCTGTTTCAGGATGCGGTTGCCTTGCCGCCTGTCGCAGGGTTCGACACCGATGCCGCCCCCGATGGCAGCGCCCCCTCGGCCACCCCCGGCCAAAGCTTCGATCTGGACCCGCGCGGTCTGGTAGAGGCGACGCCCGATGGCACGGTCAACCCCGATGGGGTCCTGGTCTATGCGGGCCGGCCGTCCAAGGTGCCACCGGCCCCTCCGGTCCGGTTCGAAGCTCCGCCCGAGGTAGACGTGGCCCAGCAGCGTCTGGCCAGCGTGCGCCCCAAACTCCGCCCCGAGGACCTGGTGGAACAGTCCGAACGGTCGCAATTCGGGGGCCGTTCGCTGAGCGAACTGGCCGGCCTGCGGCCCAAGGCACGTCCCGCATCGCTGCAAGAGCAACTGGCCGCCCTACAGGACGAAGCCACCGAGGATGAGGCCCAGGCGGTCAGCCCGCTGGCGGTGGCCACGGCGCGCAAACCTCGCCTGCGTCCCGAGAAACTGGCCACAGCCGCCGCCGCATCCAGCGGCAATCTCGGCTCGACCGCCGGGTTGAACCGGAGCGCCGACGCCGATGACAGCGGCAGTTTCGCCGCCGCCACCGTGAAACCCAAGGCGCCCTCCCCTACTTCGGTCGCACGGCAGGCTACGCTCGACAACGCGATCAACCTGCGCGACCTGAACCTGATCGGCGTCTACGGCACGCCCGCCAATCGCCGCGCGCTGGTCCGCCTGCCCTCGGGCCGCTACAAGAAGGTCAAGGTCGGCGACAGTATCGACGGTGGCCGCATCACCGCCATTGGCGACAGCGAGTTGCGCTATCAGAAAGGCGCGCGCAACCTGACTCTGCGCATTCCCAGCGGCTAAGACAAAGAAGGGCGAAGCCTTCCGGCCCCGCACTTCATTTCGCTCCAAGTACTCCGGGGGAGAGGACAAAATTCGTCGAATTTTGTCATCGGGGGGCAGTGCCCCCCTTCCCCCTTCCCTTATTCGGCGGCTTTGATCTCGCCGCTTTCGATCTGCTCGCGCTCGATGCTTTCGAACAGCGCCTTGAAGTTGCCCTCGCCGAAACCGTCATCGCCCTTGCGCTGGATGAATTCGAAGAAGATCGGCCCGATAACGGTCTTCGAGAAGATTTGCAGCAGGATCTTGGTTTCGCCGCCATCCACCACGCCTTCGCCGTCGATCAGGATGCCGTGTTTCATCATCCGGTCCTTGGGCTCGTCATGGCCCGCGACCCGGTCATAGGACATGTCGTAATAGGCCTCGTTCGGGCCGGGCATGAATTTCAGCCCCTTGGCCGCGATGGCATCCACCGAGTCATAGATGTCGTCGGTGCCCACGGCGATATGCTGGATGCCTTCGCCGTTATATTTCTTCAGATAGCTCACGATCTGGCCGGTCTCGCCACGGTCCTCGTTGATCGGGATGCGGATGCGGCCACAGGGCGAGGTCAGCGCCCGGCTGTAAAGCCCGGTGAACTTGCCCTGGATGTCAAAGAAGCGGATTTCGCGGAAATTGAACAGGTCACCATAGAACTTGAACCACTTGTCCATGTTGCCCTTGAAGACATTGTGGGTCAGGTGATCGAGATAGAAGAACCCGTCGCCACGCGGCTTGGACTGCTTCAGCCATTCGAACTCGGTATTATAGGGCGAGGTGTCGTAATACTGGTCGATGAAATAGAGCAGCGAGCCGCCGATTCCCTTGATCGCGGGGACGTTCATGGTCTTGTCGTCGCCCTCATAGGGTTCAGCGCCCATCTTGACCGCATGATCGAAGGCCGCTTTCGCATCCACCACGCGCCAGCCCATCGAGGGGGCGCAGGGGCCGTGTAGTTCGATGAATTTCTCGGCAAAGCTGCCCTTTTCGGCGTTCAGGATATAGGTCACATCCCCCTGCTGCCACAGCTCGATGCCGGGCTTGTTCTTGTGGCGGGCGACCATGTCGAACCCCATCTGCGCGAACAGGTCGCGCAGAACCTGCGGCTCGGGATGGGCGAATTCAACGAATTCGAAGCCGTCGGTACCGGCGGGGTTTTCGGGGGTGATCTCGGATTTCGGGGCGTTATGCGGGAAAGGACCCATGGTGCGTCTCCTGATGCGTCGAAACATTTGCTGAGTCGAGAATACGCCTTCGGTCGCGCTGATTTTGCGCATTGTTTTTGACCTACACCGGTTTACGTGCGCGTTTTACGCACTAGAATGAAAGAAAATGAGGAAAGCGCGCATATGTTGGATTCCATGGATCTGCGCCTTCTTGATGCCCTGCAAAAGGACGCACATCTGACCGCCCAGCAACTGGGCGAAATGCTGCACCTGTCCAGCAGTCAGGCAGGCCGTCGGCGGCAGCGGCTGGAGGCCGAAGGCTATATCACCGGCTATGCCGCCAAGCTCGATCCGCTGAAACTGGGCCTGCATGTCCAGGGCTTCATCCAGGTGCATCTGGGCACCCATGGGCCGGAACAATCGGCCAAATTCGCCCGGATGGTGAATTCCCGCCCAGAGATCACAAGCGCATGGACGATGACTGGCGAAGCGGATTATCTGCTGCATGTCTACTGCGCCGATTTGCCCGCGCTCAACCGGTTGCTGCACGAGGTGATTCTGCCGCATCCGGCGGTGGCCCGGGTGCAGAGCCAGATCGTGATGGACCAGTTGAAGCGCGACGCACCGCTGCCGACCTGAGGCGGCACAAGGGAGAGAGATGGAAAGCTTTCTGTATCAGGCGACGATCTACCTGGCCGCGGCGGTGATCGCGGTGCCGCTGGCGGCCCGGCTTGGGCTGGGCTCGGTTCTGGGCTATCTGGCGGCGGGGCTGATCATCGGGCCCGTGCTGGGCCTGGTCGGAGCCGAAACCGCCGATTTGCAACATGTGGCCGAATTCGGCGTTGTCATGATGCTGTTCCTGATCGGGCTGGAGCTGGAGCCGCGCGCGCTCTGGGACATGAGAGACAAGCTGCTGGGGCTCGGCGGGCTTCAGGTGGGGGTCTCGACGCTGGCGATCATGGTGGTCGCGATGGTGGCGGGCCACCCCTGGAGCGTGGCGCTGGCGGTGGGCCTGACGCTTTCGCTCAGCTCAACCGCGATCGTGTTGCAGACCCTTTCGGAAAAGGGGCTGATGCAGACCAATGGCGGGCGGGCCACCTTTTCGGTCCTGTTGACGCAGGATATCGCGGTGATCCCGATCCTGGCCTTTCTGCCGCTCTTGGCCAGCGCGCCGGTGGCGCATTTCGCAGGCGACGGGTCGATCAACCGCGCGCACAAGTCGGGCGCGGGGCACGAGGCCAGCCTGTCGCTGGTCGAGGGGTTGCCCGGCTGGGCGGTGACACTGGTCACCATCGGCGCTGTCGCCTTCGTGGTGCTGGCGGGCATCTACCTGACCCGGCCCCTGTTCCGCTTCATCCATGCCAGCCGACTGCGCGAGATGTATACTGCGCTGGCGCTGATGATCGTGGTGGGTATTTCGTTCCTGATGACGCTGGTGGGCCTGTCGCCCGCGCTTGGCGCCTTTCTGGCCGGCGTGGTGCTGGCCAACTCGGAATTCCGGCACGAGATGGAAAGCGATCTGGAACCGTTCAAGGGCCTGTTGCTGGGCCTGTTCTTCATCACTGTGGGTGCAGGGATCGATGTGGGCTTCTTCCTGGCCGATCCGCTGGATCTGATCGGTCTGGCGCTGCTGGTGATCCTGTTCAAGGGCGTGATCCTTTATATCGTCGGGCGCGCGTTCAAGCTCAAGGGCCGCGACCGCTGGCTGTTCACACTGGGTCTGGCGCAGGCGGGCGAATTCGGTTTTGTGCTTCTGGCATTCTCAACCCAGCAGAACGTGATCCCGGCGCATCTGTCTCAGAAACTGCTGATGATCATCGCGCTGACCATGATGATCACGCCGCTTCTGTTCATCCTCTACGAGCTGTTGTCACGCCGGATGCGTGACCATGTTGCAGATATGGTACCCGACACGATCGACGAGCAGGGGCCGGTGATCATCGCGGGCATCGGCCGGTTCGGCCAGATCGTCAACCGGCTGGTCACCGCCAGCGGGTTCAAGACCATCGTGCTGGATCACGATATGGAGACGATCCAGCTGATGCGGCGCTTTGGCGTCAAGGGGTTCCTGGGCGATCCGACCCGACCCGAACTGCTCAAGGCCGCCGGGCTGGCCAAGGCGCAGGTGCTGGTGGCCGCGCTGGATGATGACGCCCAGGTCACCAAGCTGGTAGCCTATGCCCGGCGCCAGCGCCCCGATCTGCACATCATCGCCCGTGCACGCGACCGCAACCATGTCTATGAGCTATATCGCGCCGGCGCCGATGACATCGTGCGCGAGATGTTCGACAGCTCGGTCCGCGCCGGGCGCTATGTGCTGGAGAACGTCGGCCTCAGCGAATACGAGGCGGCGCAGGCGGCGCAGACCTTCTACCACCACGACCGCCAGGCGGTACGCGATCTGGCCGAGGTCTGGGACCCGAACATCCCCACCGCCGACAACAAGGCCTATGTCGAACGCTCGCAGGCGCTGCAAAAGGATCTTGAGACCGCGCTGATGGAGCTGAGCGAGGAACTGGCCTCGCGACGCTCGGCCTGATCCCCGCGAGGACGGCCCGCAAGGGCCGGAGGAGCGGCGCTCAGCTGTCCGAAACGCCGGCCTCCGCAAAGGTGGCCATGCCGGAATGGCAGGCAACGGCGCTTTTCAGGATATTGATCGCCAGCGCCCCGCCTGATCCCTCGCCCAGTCGCAGCCCCAGCGACAACAAAGGCGCCTTGCCAAGCTTGGCCAGCAGCACCGCATGGGCGCCCTCGGCGCTCTGGTGACCGGCAACGGTGTGATCCAGCGCATTTGCCGCAACCGCCGCCAGCGTCGCCGCTGCCGCGGAGCAGATGAACCCGTCCAGGATCACCGGAATGCGCAGCTGCCGCGCGGCGGCGATGGCACCCGCCATGGCCGCGATCTCGCGCCCGCCCAGGCAACGCAATACCTCCAGCCCGTCGCGGCTGGTGTGCAGGGCAACGCCCTCGGCCACGACGCGCGTCTTGTTGGCAAGCCCCGCGTCATCGACCCCGGTACCGCGCCCGGTCCAGTCGCCCGCCGCGCCCCCGAACAGCGCGTGCGCGATCGCCGCCGCCGGGGTGGTGTTGCCGATGCCCATCTCCCCCACCACCAGCAGATCGGCCCCTGGATCGACCGCCGCCCAGCCGGTTTGCAGCGCGCTCAGCAATTCGTCAGCGTCCATCGCCGGACCTTGGGTGAAATCCTGCGTCGGACGGTCCAGTTCCAGCGCGTGCACATCCATTCGCGCCCCGGCGGCCCGCGCCAGCTGATTGATGGCGGCGCCGCCATGTTCGAAATTCATCACCATCTGCACCGTGACCTCGGCAGGAAAGGCCGAGACACCCTGTGCCGTCACCCCGTGGTTGCCGGCAAAGACAATGACCTGCGGCGCCTCGATCCGGGGCCTGGCATCGCCGCGCCAGCCTGCATACCAGATCGCCAGATCCTCGAGCCGCCCCAGCGCTCCGGGCGGCTTGGTCAACTGGCCGTTGCGCTCTTCGGCGCCAGCGCGAGCGGCGGTATCGGGACCGGGCGCCGAGGTCAGCAGGTCGCGGAACTGGGCGAGATCGGTAAGCGCTGGCAGCATGGAAAGCCTCTTTGCATCCTGGGTCCGCCCGTGTTTAACCAATGCACCCGACACGACAAGACCTTGAAAGGCGGAGAGATGCGCAAAAACGACATTGCTGCCATTTCACCCCGGGATCCTTTGCTGGCGCTGGTCTTGCTGACCCGCCTGCCATTGCCCGCCCTGCCCGAACCCGCCTTTGCCCGGCAGGCCGCGGCCGTCTGGGCCTTTCCTCTGGCGGGGCTGGCGGTGGGCGCGCTGGCCTGGGCCACGGGCGCGCTGGCGCTTGCCGCCGGGCTGGCGCCGGTCGCGGTGGCCGGGCTGATGCTCGTGGTGCTGGTGATGACCACCGGGGCCATGCACGAGGACGGGCTGGCCGATACCGCCGACGGGCTGTGGGGGGGCTTCACGCCAGAGCGGCGGCTGGAGATCATGAAGGACAGCCATATCGGCACCTATGGCGTGCTGGCGCTGATCCTGAGCCAGGCGTTGCGGCTGGCGGCGCTGTCCGTGCTGGTCGCGGGCGGTGCGTTTGGCGCAGCCGTGGCGGCGGCGGTCTGGTCGCGGGCGCTGATGCCGGTGCTGATGGCCGCCCTGCCCAATGCGCGCGGCGCGGGCCTCAGCCAGTTGGTGGGGCGCCCGACGCCGCAAGCGGTTTCACTTGGCCTTGGGCTGGCGGCAGTGCTGGCGCTGCTGCTGGCCGGCTGGGCGGTGCTGATCCCGGCGATGCTGGCTGCGCTGGCGGTGCTGGGTCTAGCCGCGCTTGCCCGGGCCAAGATCGGCGGCCAGACCGGCGATATCCTGGGCGCCGCGCAGCAACTGGCCGAGATCACCTGCCTGCTGGCGCTGTCGGCCGCGCTTTAGGTCGGCAGACGCGGCTGGACCGAGAATGCCGGGGGCCTAGCCCGCCCCGCCCGTCTCGATATTCAGTAACCCGCCGCAATGCTTGCAATGCACCGCGTCCGGGTCGTGCCGGAACAGGCCGCAATCGGGACAGCGATAACGTACCTTCTGCGGGGAAAAGATCGCCTGCGCCAGACGCACGAACAGCGCTACACCCACCACCATGACAAAGACCGAGAACAGCTTGCCCGCCGGGGTCGGCAGGGTGATGTCGCCGAAGCCGGTTGTGGTCAGCGTCGCCATGGTGAAATAGAGCGCGTCGATATAGGGCGTCTCGCGGCTGCCCGGCGGGATAAAGAACACCAGCACCGCCATCGTGGTCAGAAAGATGAAGACCAAGAGGTTGACCGCCGCCACGATAGCATCCTCATGCGTGCGGAAAAAGCGGCTGTCGCGCCTGAGATCGTGCAGCAGGTGATAGGAATGGATCAGCCGCAGGCCACGCAAGATGCGCAGAAAGGCCAGGCTTTGCGTGAGGAAGGGATCAAGCAGCAACGACAGGATCACGATGATATCGGCGATGGTATAGATGCGGGTCAGAAACTCGCGCCGCTGCTTGGCAATCCACAATCGCGCGCTGAAGTCGCACAGGATGACGAGGCCGATCACCACGCTCAGCGCGGTCAACAGCCGACCATGCGGCAGATGCGCGGTCGCGATGAAAAAGAGGATGGTCGACAGATCGAACAGGATCAGACCATAGCGGAACCGAACCGAGCTCGGTTCCCGTCCGACATAGAGCTTGCGGACCGCTGCCTTGACCGTATGCATCTGGTCTCTCCGTCCTGACCGATCTGTTGTCAGCCTAGTACCGAACGCCCACGAGTGCCGCGCAAAAAGAACGGGCCGCCCCCAAGGGGACGGCCCGCAAAATGTCGCATCCGCCCTCAGGCCGCGCGCGAGGTCAGAACTTCGTCGACTTGCTTGGCGGCGGCCATCTCATCGGCGCCCGACACGGCGGCAACCTCGCGGGTCAGCCGCTCCAGCGCCGCCTCGTAGAGCTGACGCTCGGAATAGGACTGCTCGCGCTGGTCGTCGGTGCGATGCAGGTCGCGGACCACCTCGGCGATCGAGATCAGGTCGCCCGAATTGATCTTTTGCTCGTATTCCTGCGCACGGCGCGACCACATCGCGCGCTTGACCTTGGCCTTGCCCTTGAGCGTCTTCATCGCCTGGCTGATCACGTCCGGCGAGCTGAGCGAGCGCAGCCCGGATTCGGTGATCTTGTTGGTGGGCACCCGCAGGGTCATCTTGTCCTTTTCAAAGGAAATCACGAACAGCTCGAGCTTGAACCCGGCGACTTCCTGCTCTTCGATCGAGATGATCTGGCCGACGCCATGCGCCGGGTAGACCACATAATCGTTCGGGCGGAACTCGAGCTTTTTCGACTTGGTCATTCAGGTCTTTCCTTGGTTGCTGACCGGAATCGCCGCGACAAAAAAATCGACACTCGGGAGCACCGGCCCCCGCGAGTCGCTAAGTTTCATCACAAACACTATTGCCCAAAAGCGAGCCAGCTTTTGGCGCTCATCCCGATCATTGGCATCATATACAAAAAGAATGTACCATAAAATTAGCCCCCCGGAAAGGGAGAGAGATCACAAAGGCGCATTCACCCTTTGCGATCAAGGCTCTGGCGCGATCCGGCGTGCCGCGAACACGGGTTCGCAAGCGAATCGGCGCGATGTGTCAGCCGCCTTCGCCCGGCGCCTCGGAGAAGTACTTCTCCATCTTGCCGGACTCGCCGTCACGCTCTTCGGCGTCCGGCAGCGGGTCTTTCTTGGTCACGATGACCGGCCACAGCTCGGAATACTTGCGGTTGAACTCCACCCATTGCTCCATCCCCGGTTCGGTATCGGGGCGGATCGCGTCGGCAGGGCACTCGGGTTCGCACACGCCGCAGTCGATGCATTCGTCGGGATGGATGACCAGCGTGTTCTCGCCCTCGTAGAAACAGTCCACCGGACATACCTCGACACAGTCGGTGTATTTACAGGCGATGCAGTTTTCGGTGACGACATAGGTCATGAGCTGAATTCCACTGGTTCGTTGCCCGACTAGCTAAATCAGAGTGGCGTGTTCTTCAAGGGAGGATCGCCCCCGGCGGTGTCCGGAAAGGCCGGGCATCCCGCCGCAGGCGGGTAAGGCGCGACAGCGTTCTGGTCAGGCTTCGGCGGGACGAGCATCGTTCCGGTCCGCGTCCAGATCCGTATACAGCGTTTGCGCCTCGGGCGCCGGGCCACGCCTTGTCCCCAGCGCCTCGACCCGGATCACTCGGACCTGGCGTCCCTGGCCAAAGGTCAGCACATCCCCCGGCCCCACCGCATGCGCGGGTTTCGAGACACGATTGCCATTGACACGGATACGCCCCGATCTGGCCGCCTCGGCCGCCAGCCCGCGCGTCTTGAAGAAACGCGCGTGCCAGAGCCATTTGTCGATGCGGAGCCGGGTGGGCGCCTCTGCCATGACAGCTTAGTTGCCCTCTTTGAGCCCCATCAGCGCGGCGGCAAAGGGGTTGTCGGGGTCGATCGCCTTTTCCTTCTTCGGCGGGCGCGAGGAATAGGTCTTGGCCCCTTGCGGGCCGGGTTTGCCGCCCTTACCGCCCTGGGGCTTGCCATCGCGGCGGCGTCCACCCTCTTGTGGTTTACCACCGCGCGGGCGGTCCTTGGCGCGGCCTTCTCCCTGCCCCGGCTGGCCACGGCCCTCGCGGCGCGGGCCACGGCCCTGCTGTTGGCGGGCAACACGGGCCCAGGTGAAGGTGAAGAAGACCTCAAGCTCAGGTTCGACCTCTGCCGCGTCCGAGGCGGCCTCTGTCGATTCTGCCGGTTCTGCGGTTTCCGCTGTCTCTGCGGGGGCCTCGGCCACGGCTTCGGCGGTGTCCGCCGGCGCCGGTTCGACGCTGTCCGTGGCCGCAGTCTCGTCCTCTGCCACGGCAGCGGCCTCGACAGGCTCCGGCTTCACCTTGGCACGTTCGCCGCGCTCGGCCTTGTAGCCCAGCCCCTGCATCAGGTCGGCGAACTGTTCCAACGTCATGCCGGTGATCGACAGCATATCCGCCGTCGCCTCGAACCCGGCGCGACTATCCTTGGCGCGCAGCATGTCGGCCAGACGCTCCAGCATGTCGATGCGGATCGCCCGCTCGCCCGAGATGCGATAGCCGCACATGGTATCGACACCCGGTTCGGCATCCTTGACCGAGGGTACCGTCACCAGCCCCGGCGGAGGCGCCTCGGGGAATTCCGACAGGCCCCGGGCCAGAGACCACAGCACCAGCCGCAGACGGGTTGGCGCCGGTTTCAAGAGCAGCGGCATGAAGATGGTGAACTGGCCAAAGCGGATGCCATGCTTGCGCAGGGCGCCGCGCGCCTCCTGATCCAGGTCCTTGACCTCTTGCGCAACGTCGGCGCGCGGCAGGATGCCGAAATTCTCGACCATGCGGAAGGCAAAGCCGCGTGCCAGCCCGCTTAGCGCCTCGTCGCGCGACAGCGCCAACAACGGCTCGAACAGAGCCGCGACCTTGCGGTCGATGAAATGCTGCAGGCGGCGCTGCACCTTCTGTTCGACATCAGGGCCGGCGGCCTCGTCGACAAACACCTCGACCTGCGGTTTCAGCGGATCGGCGCCGGCGGTGAGCTTGCCCACCGCATATTCGCCCCACATCAGACCGCCCTGTTCGGTAAAGTCGATCTCGGTATCGGGTGCGTTATAGAACCGGTCGGCGCGCAGATGGAACTGCGGCGCCAGCGCCTGCAACGACGCCGACTTCAGCGCCTTTGCCTCGGCCCCCTGCGCGGACTTGTCCGGCATGAAGCGGAATCCCTCGAGACGGCCGACGAATTCACCTTCGACCGTCACTTCACCCTTGTCGTTCACTTCGGCCAAAAGGGCCTCCTTCTGCTTGAGCCGGCGCAGCAGCACGCTGGTGCGCCGGTCCACAAATCTCTGTGTCAGCCGCTCGTGCAGCGCATCCGACACCCTGTCTTCTACAGCGCGGGTTTCGTCGCGCCAATGGCTTTCGTCACGGACCCAGCCGTTCCGTTGCGCGACATATGTCCACGTGCGGATATAGGCCAGCCGTTTGGACAGAGTATCTATGTCGCCCTGGGTGCGGTCGATGCGACGGATTTGCCGAGCCATGAAATCATCGGGAATGGCCCCACGCTCGTGCAGATGACCAAAGATCACCTGCAAAAGACCGGCATGCTCGGCATGGCTGATACCGCGGAAATCCGGAATACGGCAGACATCCCAGAGCAGCCGGACCGAAGCGCCATCGCTGGCGCGGGCAATGACCTCGGCCTCGCCCGCCAGCGATTTCAGCGTCCGCAGGTCATCGGCCTCGCGCGCCTTGAGCAGATGTTCGCCGCTGGGCGCCTCTTCCAGCGCGGAAATCAGCGCATCGACCGAGTTGAAGCGCAACGCGCTGTTGCGCCAGTTCAGTTTCTTGAGCGGGGTGAAGCGGTGCTCCATGACCGCCTGCGCCATGCCCTCGTCAAGCGGCCGCGCCTCGCCGGTCACGCCAAAGGTACCGCTGGCCATGCCACGCCCGGCCCGGCCCGCGATCTGGCCCAACTCGTTGGGCGCCAGCGGGCGCATGCGGCGGCCATCGAACTTGCTGAGCGCGGAAAAAGCCACGTGGTCGATATCCAGGTTCAACCCCATGCCGATGGCATCGGTGGCGACAAGGTAATCGACCTCGCCATTCTGATAGAGATCCACCTGCGCGTTGCGGGTGCGCGGGGACAGCGCCCCCATCACCACCGCAGCACCCCCTTTTTGCCGGCGGATCAGCTCGGCGATGGCATAGACGTTTTCGACCGAGAAGCCGACGATGGCGCTGCGCGGCGGCATCCGGGTGATCTTTTTCGAGCCGGTATAGACCAGCTGGCTCATCCGCTCGCGGCGGACGAACTGCGCCTCGGGCACCAGCGCCGCGATGGGTCCGCGCATGGTGTCGGAGCCCAGGAACAGCGTTTCGTGCAGCCCGCGCGCCCTGAGCAAGCGGTCAGTAAAGACATGGCCGCGTTCGGGATCGGCGCAGAGCTGGATTTCATCCACGGCAACGCAATCGGCGCCCAGCCCCTCGGGCATCGCCTCGACCGTGCAGACCCAGTACTGGGTACGCGGCGGCACGATTCGCTCTTCGCCGGTGACCAGCGCCACCACCGAGGGGCCGCGCAGCGCCACGATCTTGTCATAGACCTCGCGCGCAAGCAGGCGCAGCGGCAGGCCGATCACCCCCGTGCGATGCCCCAGCATCCGTTC
Source organism: Ruegeria sp. YKSF070 (assembly GCF_059612725.1). Classification (NCBI taxonomy): domain Bacteria; kingdom Pseudomonadati; phylum Pseudomonadota; class Alphaproteobacteria; order Rhodobacterales; family Roseobacteraceae; genus Ruegeria; species Ruegeria sp. YKSF070. The sequence goes on from NZ_JBXWRD010000002.1 coordinate 18,705, forward strand.
GATCGCGTAATGCGTCTTGCCTGTGTTGGTCGGGCCGAGAACGGCCACGATCCGCGAGGATCCGCTCACCTGTCTGCCCCCTGCCCGGCCCGGTCCGGCGCGTCAGAGCGCCTGACCCTCGATCCGGGATTTCAGTCGAGTCACGGCACTGGTTACTTCCTCATGATGCGGATGTATAGCCAGCGCCCGGGTATAGACGGCATAGGCCGTTTCAGGCCGCTCAAGCGCCTCGAAGATCAACCCAAGCCCAAAGATCGCATCATACTGGTTCGGGTTGAGCGCCAATGCGCGTTCCAGATCGGCCACCGCCGGACCATAAAGGTCGGCGGCGAAATAGGCCGAAGCGCGGGCATGCCACCCCTCGGCGAAATCGGGCGCATGATCGGTCAAAGCCGTCAGATGTTCGATGGCGGCGGGGATATCCTGCGCCTCGAGCGCGTCGCGTCCGCGCTTGAGCAGGAAATCGGCCGAGGCAGAGCCCGATTGTGCCCAAAGCACCTGCAATTCGCGGTCGATCTGACGAGCGCGCACGGGATCGGCCCCGACCAGTTCCTCCAGCAGGACGGCTTCGTCAATCGGCTCGACCTCCTGCGCCGACACTCCCCCGGAAATGGCGGATATCAGCCAGAGTGCCGCAACGATATCTTTGAGCTTTACAGGCAATGCGATCATAACAGTTCATACTTTAGCGCGCTAAACGGCGTTGTCCACGAGGGCTGCGTCACGCCCCAAACAAAGACCGAGGAACACAATGAGCGACACTCTTGAACAGGCCGCCGCCGAGCTGAACGAAAAGCTGTCTGGCGCCGGTTTCGATGCCACCGCCAAATTCGCCATCGCCGATATGGGCGCGATCGTGCTGGATGGGTCGGGCGCCCGGGTCAGCGACGAAGAGGCAGATGTGACCCTGTCGGCGGATGCCGATACCTTTCAGCAAATCCTTTCGGGCGAGCTTAATCCCACCGGCGCATTCATGTCCGGCAAGCTGACCGTCGACGGCGACATGGGCGTGGCGATGAAGCTGGCCTCGGTGCTGGCCTGATGACCACGACGCCGGCCCCCTTGTTCGAAGACGTGGCCGGCGGCCCCGCCGGTGGCGCGGCCCATTGGATACAGACCTCGGACGGTCTGCGCATCCGCGCCGGTCACTGGCGCCCCGAGGGCACTGCGCGTGGCACCGTGCTGATGTTTCCCGGGCGCACCGAATATATCGAGAAATACGGCGATGCGGCGCGGGCCTTTGTGGCGCGCGGCTTTGCCATGCTGACCGTGGACTGGCGCGGTCAGGGTCTGGCCGACAGGCTGCTGGAGGACCGCCGCCTGGGGCATGTGGTGAATTTCACCGACTTCCAGCGCGACGTGGCGGCGGCGGTGGAACTGGCCACCACACTCGAACTGCCGAAGCCCTGGTTCATGGTCGGCCATTCCATGGGCGGCGCCATCGGGCTGCGCGCGGTGATGGAGGGGCTGCCGGTTGCAGCCTGCGCCTTTACCGGGCCGATGTGGGGCATTTTCTTTACCCCGATGATGAAGCCGCTGAGCTGGATAACCGCCAATCTGGCCCCGGCCATCGGCATGGGGCACAAGCATCCCGCCACCACCACGTTGGAGCCCTATGTGCAGGCGCAGGAATTCCAGGGCAATTCGCTGACCCGTGACCCGGCGATGTACGAGATGATGCGCAGGCAGCTGGCCGCGCATCCGGAACTTGCGCTTGGCGCTCCCACGAATATCTGGCTGCGCGAGGCGCTGGCGGAGTGCCGCGCGCTGGATAACCGCCCCTCGCCCGACCTGCCCTGCCTGACCTTCCTGGGCACCCACGAGCAGATCGTCGACCGCAAGGCGGTGCGCGACCGCATGGCGCGCTGGCCGCGTGGCGAACTGGTCGAGATCCCGGACGGCGAACACGAGGTGCTGATGGAGGCGCCAGAAGTGCGCGACCCGGTCTATGACCGGATGGCCGCCCTGTTTTCGGCACCGGACCAGTTGCAACGCAGCGCCTGACCGCGCGCTGGCACGCCAGAGAAAATTCGTCGAATTTTCTCGCCGCCTGCCGCAAGTGCCCGCTCACAGCCTTGCCGGTTGCGGTGGGCGGCTGCGCTCCTTAAGTGTGGGGCAACCAGAAATGACGAGGCCCCCATGTTCCACCTGCCCTTTCCCCTTCGCGACGCCAATGCCGGTTCCGGTTCCAAGGATCTCGGCAATCTGCCCGAATGGGACCTGAGCGATCTTTATTCCGGAGAAGATGCGCCGGAACTGAAGCGCGACCTCGACTGGCTGGAAACCGAATGCGCCGCCTTTGCCGCCGATTACGAGGGCAAGCTGGCCGATCTGGATGCGGCCGCCCTGCTGACCTGCGTGCAGCGCAACGAAAAGATCAGCGCTATCGCCGGGCGCATCATGTCCTTTGCGGGCTTGCGTTATTACCAGCTGACCATCGACGCGGGCCGGGCCAAGTTCATGTCCGACTGCCAGGAGAAGATCACCAATTTCACCACGCCGCTGGTCTTCTTCACGCTGGAACTGAACCGGATCGAGGATGACGCGCTGGCCGCGCGCTTTGCAGAAAACGCCGACCTGGCCCGCTATGCGCCCGTATTCCGCCGCATCCGCGCAATGAAACCCTATCAGCTGAGCGATGAGCTGGAGAAATTCCTGCATGATCTGGGTGTGGTGGGCGACGCCTGGGAGCGGCTGTTCGACGAGACCATCGCCGGGCTCACCTTTGACATCGACGGTGAAGAGCTCAACATCGAAGGCACGCTGAACCTGCTGACCGAGCAGGACCGCAGCAAGCGCGAGGCCGCCGCCCACGAGCTGGCCCGCGTCTTTGGCGAGAATATCAAGACCTTCGCCCGCGTCCACAACACCGCCGCCAAGGAGAAGGAAGTCATCGACCGCTGGCGCAAGATGCCCAGCGCCCAGACCGGTCGCCACCTGTCCAACGACGTCGAACCCGAGGTGGTCGAGGCCCTGCGCGAAGCGGTGGTTGCCGCCTATCCCAAGCTGAGCCACCGCTATTACGAGCTCAAACGCAAATGGCTGGGGCTGGATCGGATGCAGGTCTGGGACCGCAACGCGCCGCTGCCGATGGAAGATACCCGCACCATCCCCTGGGCCCAAGCCGAGCGCATGGTGATGGAGGCCTATGAGGCCTTTGACCCGCGCATGAGCGAGATCGCGGCGCCCTTCTTCTCCAAGGGCTGGATCGATGCAGCCGTGAAACCCGGCAAGGCGCCCGGCGCCTTTGCCCATCCCACCGTGACCGAGGTGCACCCCTATGTGATGCTCAACTATCTGGGCAAGCCGCGCGACGTGATGACGCTGGCCCATGAGCTGGGCCATGGCGTGCATCAGGTGCTGGCCGCCGGTCAGGGCGAAATGCTCTCCTCGACCCCGCTGACGCTGGCCGAGACCGCAAGCGTGTTCGGCGAGATGCTGACCTTCCGCAAGATGCTGGAAAAGGCCGAGACCCAGGAACAGCGCAAGGTATTGCTGGCGGGCAAGGTCGAGGACATGATCAACACGGTGGTGCGCCAGATCGCGTTCTATGACTTCGAATGCAAGCTGCACGCCGCCCGCCGCCAGGGGGAGTTGACGCCCGAGGATATCGGCGATCTGTGGATGAGCGTGCAGGGCGAAAGCCTTGGGCCTGCGTTTGACTTCATGGAGGGCTATGAGAGCTTCTGGGCCTATATCCCGCATTTCGTGCACTCGCCCTTCTATGTCTATGCCTATGCATTCGGCGACGGGCTGGTGAACGCGCTCTACTCGGTCTACGCCGAGGGCGCCGAGGGGTTCGAAGAGAAGTATTTCGACATGCTGAAGGCGGGCGGCTCCAAACACCACAAAGAGCTTCTGGCGCCATTTGGCCTCGATGCCAGCGACCCCAAGTTCTGGGACAAGGGCCTGAGCATGATCTCGGACATGATCGACGAACTGGAGGCGATGGAGGACAACTGATCCATCAGGGGCCGGTTTCCAGCCCCGCGCCGCGGCTCAATGCTGCACCTCGTCCTGGCGCGGCGCGCGCAGCCGCCGCTGCTTGCCATATGCCTCGCGAAAGGCGCGGGCGCGGCGTCTGGCACCGGGAATGGCGGTCTGGTCTTTGAGGATCAGTCGCAAGCCGCCATCCCGCTTGGGCCTCACCTGCTGGATATGGTCGAAGGCCACCCAGTAGGATTTGTGCACCTGCATCCCCGCCGCCGGATCAAGCGCCCTGACCAGCGCGCCAAAGCTCTCGCGCACATGGGTCTTGCGGCCGTCATGGTGAACAAAGACATAGTGTTCGTCGGCCTCGACCAGCTTGATCGCATTCGCCGGAACTGTCTCTCCATCCAGGATCACATGTGGTCCCTGCGCGCGCGGTGCCGCGTCGTCCGCAGGAGGTGGGGCGCCATCGCCCCTCTCTGCATCGGCGGGCAGTTGCCGCGTCAGCCGGGCGCGGGCTTTCGGCAGAACCAGCGCGGCGAACAGGAACTCGAAACCCAGATGGATCGCGTAGGCCAGCAGCACGGCGCGGGACACCGAGGCTGCATCCCACATGCCGGGATCGAATGATCCGCTCGCGGACCAAAGCAATGTGAAATCGCTGAGCAGATTGGTGGTCAGGCCGATCAGCGACACCGGCAGCGCGATTGCATGCCTCATCACCCGCGCCAGCCAGACCAGCGTCAGGCTCAGATAGAGCAGCGCCACCCACAGAGCGGCCGCCAGACCCAGGCTCAGCATCAGGGTCTGGGGAAACGTCGTCGGCAGGTTCAGGAGCGAGATATTCAGGACGCGGACAATGGTGGCCGAGAACAGCACGATGAACACGCCGACCGGACAAGTCATAAGCGTCACCGCATCCCGGTGCGCCAGCGAGATGCTGTCACCGTTCAGGAAATGAAGGGTCAGCGGTTTCTGCGGACTCATGGTCGACCTGAGCGAAACCCGGTCACGACAGGCACATGCCCCGACCGGTTCCATTGTTGTGTCTGTTGCGTTGCGTGCTCGTTACCTCACTGATCCGCTTAGATAATCATCTGCCGATGACATACCAGTCACGTTCGTTTGAGACGATTCCATCCACCAGCCACCCACCGTCAGAACCGTTCCACCGTTCCCGATAATGAACGGTGACAGCACCACGTTTCATGACACGAAACGCCATCGTTTCCACCACTCGTGACAACAGCGCTGCCGTCGCCACGGCCGCTGCCTAGTGTTCCCGCAGGCGCACTGGGTGGGGGCTCAGACCGCGTCAGCGACGTCAGTGCCGATGGTTCCGAATGCGGTGCCACCCCACGCGGGTGGTGGTTGTGTCCCGATCGGCACTGGCTCGCTGGGGGGCAAACAGGGATCACTGAACATGCAAGACTCCATCTGGCTTTACCTCGGTGCAGCCATGCCCGACCGGGGGATAGAAACCGTGCCGACCCGTCTGGGCGGTACGCTGTTCGAACCTGCCGGATATGTGCCGGTGTCGGCGAACGCCGCACCCCAGGCCGGGGAGGCGACGATGGCATTGACCTATCGCGCGCCCGATGGCGGCCCGGTGACAGCGGACATCACGGGCGTGCTGTCATCCGCCGTTCAGGTAACCTTTGCCGATGGCCGGTTCCAGACCGTCACAGGAGGCACCCTGATACCGCTGTCGAACGGCGACCTTTTCTATGCGGTTGCGGCGGATGACAGCGACGCTATCGCGCCATTCCAGACGCTTGACGGAGCAATGCGGCCCATCGCGACCCTGCGACTGACCGGCAGGCAGGTATACTCCGAGACCGACCTGAACGCCCTGAGCTTTCCGCAGGACTTTTCCGCGATCGATCCAAAGGGAGTACTTTCGGACGGAACCGTATCGGGCACCGGCGCGGCGGACCTGATCGATGGCAGGTATCTCGGCGACAGCGATGGCGATCTGGTCGACAATCTCGATGCCAGCGGCCTGAATGGTGAACTGCCCGAAAGCGATGATGACCGGATCGACGCGCAGGGCGGCAACGACACGGTCGAGGCCGGGCGTGGCCACGACACGGTGCTGGGCGGCGATGGAGACGACTCGCTCGACGGCGGCGCCGGCGCCGACAGCCTGTCGGGCGGGCTGGGCGCGGATTCGTTGGACGGCGGCATCGGCGCCGACCCTTTGTCACCAGTCTATCAACAGGTCACCTCGGCCAACCAAGTCTTGGACGGCGTGAACAGCCGAGCGGATTTCGGGGTGACGACAAACTCTGACACAGGGAATGTGACCTTCATCTCGTCCGGTGCCATCAGCAACGGCTTTTTTCTCGGCAACACTTTCAATATCTCCGGGATCGGATCCCGGGAAACTCACTCCCATGTCGCCTCATCGCAGGCTGCCGGCGCGCGGATCGTGCTGAATCGGCTGGAAAGCCCGGAAGGACTGACAATTTCGGTCGACGGCACTGTGCTCGACCTGAATGCGGCCGTCGCATCCGGAGATGTCGAATTCGATGGCGCGGGCGTCTATGTCATCAGCGCGTCCGGCATGATCGTCAGCACGAGCAACTCCATCGCGGTCACCGGCAATACCGAGTTGACCTTGACCTTCAAGGTACCGCTCAGCCGCATCGACCTCGTGCTGGTCAAGACGAACTTCTCGGACGACGGCGTCGTCTATGCGCTGTCCTTCGACACCAACCCGATTGTCGCGCCGCGCCTTTCCACCGCAAACGACACGCTCGATGGCGGCCTGGGCAATGACCTTCTCGTTGGTAATGATGGCGACGACTCGCTGATCGGCGGCGGCGAAGACGACACGCTCGATGGCGGCTCGGGCGCTGACACCCTGGACGGTGGCGATGGCAACGACCTTCTGCTTGGCCAGGCTGACGACGACTTGCTGATCGGCGGTCGGGGAAATGACACGCTCGATGGCGGTTCCGGCGCGGACACCCTGGACGGCGGCGCAGACAACGACTCCGTCCTTGGCGGTATCGGCAATGACCTTCTGTTTGGCCAGGCCGGCGACGACACGCTGAGCGGCGGCGATGGCAACGATTCGATCTTGGGCGGCATCGGCAATGATTCCCTGCGCGGCGGTGCCGGGGACAACACCCTGTCCGGAGGGGACGGCAACGACACGCTGCTTGGCGATTCTGGCAGGGATTCGCTCGTGGGCGGTGCCGGGGACGACACGCTGGCCGGCGGCGGTGGGGCAGATACCCTGGTTGGCGGCACCGGCAATGACAGCATCTTCGATGGCGGCGGGGACGATCTTGTGTTCGGCTCCGAGGGCAACGATCTCTTCTTCATTGGGCGGGGTCACAACACGATCGGGGATTTCGGCTTTGGCAGCGGCCCCATCGGTGATGGCGACCAGACCAACAACGATTTCGTCAATCTGAGCGGGTTCTACAATCAGGCCAACTATGACGCCGCCGTTTCGAGCGGCCAGATCGACTCGAGTGTGATCCGTAACCCGCTGGAATGGCTGCGCGCGGATCACGCCGATGACGGTGTGCTCAACGACACCGCCGCGGGATGGGCCGCAAATGACAGCCTGACGCTGAACAATGGCGGCGCACCGGTCGATCCCGGCACGCTGACATTCGATACCACCAACGTGACCTGTTTCTGCCGGGGCACGCTGATCGCCACCGCCGCGGGCGAGATCCCGGTCGAGAAGTTGCGCCCGGACGACCGGGTGATCACCCGCGACCGGGGCTATCAGCGCATCCGCTGGATCGGCAGCACCGCACGCGATGCGCATCCCGGCATCGCCCCGATCCGCATTCGCGCGGGCGTGCTGAAGAACACGCGCGACCTGCGGGTCTCGCCCAATCACCGGGTTCTGATGATGGGACCGATGGTCGAGTTCTTTCTCGGCCAGTCCGAGGTTCTGGTTCCCGCCAAGTTCCTGGTCGGCGGCAAGGGCATCACCCAGGACCCACCGGGCGAGGTGCAATATTTTCATATGCTGTTCGATCAGCACGAACTGATCCTGTCCGAAGGCGCCTGGAGCGAGAGTTTTCATCCCGGCCAGGTAGGCTGGTCGACCCTTTGCGACGCAACCCGGGCAGAGATCCTCACCCTGTTTCCCGATCTGGACCGGGCAACCGGAGCGTCGGGGATGTCGACCGCCCGCTATGTGGCCGACCGGCGCGAGGCGCTTGTCCTTCTCCAGACACTCGAGGGGCACGGACTGTCGAACAAGGAGATCGTACCATGCTGAGACAACAAGACAGGATTCATGCACCGGACCCGCGTCGTCATATTGACGGCACGAACAATCCACAGGCAGGTCAGCATGGCGACCTGCTTCCGTCGGGGGCAGCCCCGCTTCTTGCGGTTGGCAGCGGAGTGGCCGGGGCCTGCGTCGGAGTGGTTGCGCTCGTGCTGGGCGAGGGGATCGGTGTGGCGCTCATACTCTACCTTGCAGTTTCGCTGATACTGTTCATCTGCGGGCTGGCTCTGGCCCTAGTCGCGGGCTGGAAACAGCCCCCTCCAGAGCCGCGTGTTCCGGTCGAATGCGACGCGACGGATGCGGCGCGAGCGGCGTATGTGCGCAACCGGCGCCGCCGTATCCTGATCGGGATTGCGCTGCTTGCCGTCCTCGTCGCATTCACGCTGACCGAAAGTGTGGCCATCCGGCAATGTATCGTACTCCTGAGCGCCGGGCTTTTTCTGCGCCGAACTTTGGTCGGTCGCACGCGCAAGCCATCCAGAGTGGCCGCTGCCCCCGATTGCGAATCCCACACGACGATGCCCGAGGCGGGCAAGACCGCATGGTGATGGATATCCATCGCGAGCGCGCAGCCATTCTAGGGACCAGCCGCGACGAGGACGAGGCCCGCGTGTCCGCCCGCGTCAAACTTCGGTTCAGCCTCGCCGGACAACAATCACCCGAGACAAGCGCGATCGTGGTCAGCGTCGCGGTCACCGCCGGACACAACCAGCCCTGGCGTCGAACCCGTCGCGAGATCCTGGCCAGCGCCTGGCATTGGCTTGAGCGCTATTTCGATGGTGCCAGCCTGGAGAGTGGAGACGGGAACCTGTTTTCCGACATCTTCGAGGAAAAGCCGTGGCAGAAGGGGTCCGGCCTGACACCGACGCAGGAACGCAGCCTGCGACGCGACCTGCGCCGGATCACGCGGGAACACGCGTACTGACGGGTGATGCGGCACGACAGCAGGTGCCGTGCCGCACGGGGTCAGCCTGAGAACCCACCGTGCACGATCTCCAGCTTGTTGCCCCATGGGTCGCGCAGATAGGCGGCAAAGACCCCAGGCATCGGATAAGCCTCGCGCGGACCGGGCGCACCTTCGTCGGTCGCGCCTGCCGCCAGCCCGGCGGCATGACCGGCCGACACCGCGTCGCGGCTGGGGGCGGCAAACGCGACATGCGCACCATTTCCCGCGCTGGCCGCTCCGCCGTCAAAGGGCGACAGCAACAGGAACGCGACGCGCTCTCTGCCGTAGGCGGCGAACCCCTCGCCCGAGGCAAGACAGCTGATGCCGAGGCTCGACAACAGTTCGGTGTAGAAGGTCTGCGCTGCCGCCACGTCGGGCACGCCAAGGCTCAGGTGGTCGATTGTGGTCATGATTGTCCTCACAAGGTTGTCCAGGGTAATCGGTCGGACGGCGCGGCCAATGTTTGACCGGGTCCGCCGAGCGGCGGCTTATGACAAGCCGGCTCCGCCACCTTCGATTGCCTCAGACCGTTCTGTGTTGGAATGCCAGCCCGTCCGGAGTTTCTGCCGGATCGTCCGCCGTTGCCGGGTGTACCCGGATCACTTCAGCTGACTGTCTTTCGACCCACGCCGGTTGATGCCCCCGCGCAGCTTGACGGCGCCGTCGCGCTCCTGCTGACAGTCCAGGCACAGCTTCACCCCCGGTATCGCCTGTCGGCGCGGTTCGGGGATCTCCTCTTCGCATTCGGCACAATGGGTCAGGCTCTCGCCCACCGGTGCGCGGCGCGCCTGCATCCGCGCCAGCTCGTCCGAAATCGACGCCTCGATCTGTTCGCTCACCGCGCCGTCGCGGGCCCAGCCTCCGGCCATGATCGCTCCTCCCTTGGGACCATCATCCTAGCGCGGCCACGCGACGATGCAACTCTGCCCGACCAGACGCAGGGTCATTCTTTGCCCTGACATATTCGACGCTTAGGCTGGCGCCAGATCGCATCAGGGAGAGTTGATCATGCGGAAGGTTCTGAAATGGGCGGTGCGACTGCTGGTGCTGGCGGCGGTTGCCGGGGCGGTCGTGTTCTTCGGCTTTCTGCCTGCATATGTCGAGGACACGTCCAACAACGTGATCGACCATGCCCCTTATCCGGTGAGCGAGGAGGCCGCTGCTCTGCACAAGGAGATGATCGTGGGCGACTGGCATGCCGATCCGCTGCTCTGGAGCCGCGATCTGAGCCAGCGCGGCACCCGCGGCCAGGTCGATGTTCCTCGCCTGATCGAGGGCAACGTGGCGCTACAAGTGTTTACCGCCGTTACCAAATCGCCGGCCGGGCAGAACTATGACAGCAACTCGGCCGAGGCGTTCGACAACATCACCCTGCTGGCAGTGGGCCAGCTCTGGCCGCTGCGCACCTGGACCAGCCTGCGCGAACGGGCGATCTGGCAGGCGGAAAAACTGCACAAGGTCGAGGCCGCCGCCGATGGCCGCCTCAAGATCATCAAGACCGCCGCCGATCTTGAGGACGTGCTCGCCGCCAAGGCGCGCGGCGAGGCAATCGTGGGTGGCATCCTGGGGATCGAGGGCGCGCATCCGCTCGAAGGTGATCTTGCCAATCTCGACCCGATCTTTGACGCCGGGCACCGGGTCTATGGGCTGCAACATTTCTTCGACAACGAGCTGGGCGGTTCGCTGCATGGCGAGGCCGATACCGGCCTGACCGAGTTCGGCCGCGCGGTCGTCGCCGAGCTGGCCCGCCGTCCGGTGATCATTGACCTGGCCCATTCCAGCCAGCAGGTGGCGCGCGACGTGCTGGAGATGACAGACATGCCGCTGGTGGTCAGCCATGGCGGGCTGCACGGCCATTGCCCGGTCAAACGCAACTATCCCGACGACCTGATGCGCGAGATCGCCGCCACCGGCGGGGTGATCGGCATGGGCTACTGGGCCGAGGTCGCCTGTGACGACATCACCCCCACCGGCATCGCCAAGATGATCGTCAAGGCGATCGAGACGGTGGGCGCCGATCATGTCTCGCTGGGGTCCGATTATGACGGGTCGGTGGAAACCGCCTTCGACACCTCGGAACTGGCGGCGCTCACATCGGCGCTGCTGGATGCTGGCGTGAGCGAGGATCAGGTCCGCAAGGTGATGGGCGACAACATGGTCCGCGTCCTGCGCGCCCGGCTGCGGTAAGCCCTGACGGGCGAGCGGGTCTGGTTGCCTCGCCGCATGACGACATCGCGCCCTCTTTAGAGAACGCACAACAAGAAGGGCCCCGCCGGGCCACTCTCTTCATTCCGCCATAAATACTCACCTGCGGGCCGGTCAGGCCGGGATCAGCATGCCCTTTTCGCGGGCCAATTCACGCATGCGCTTTTGCAGCTTTTCAAAGGCGCGCACCTCGATCTGGCGGATGCGTTCGCGGCTGACATTGTACTGCGCGCTCAGATCCTCCAGCGTCACGGTCTGGTCCATCAGCCGCCTCTGGGTCAGTACGTCCTTTTCACGCTCGTTCAGCACATCCAGCGCCGAGGCCAGCAATTCGCGCCGCGCCTCCAACTCGTCGCGCGCCTCGTAATCTGCGGCCTGGTCGGCGTCTTCGTCCTCCAGCCAGTCCTGCCATTGCATCGTGCCTTCGCCTTCGGATCCGACAGTGGCATTCAGCGAGGCATCGCCGCCGGACATACGCCGGTTCATGCTGATCACGTCATCCTCGCTCACGCCCAGGTCATGGGCGATGCGGGCGACGTTCTCGGGGCGCAGATCGCCCTCTTCCAGCGCGCCGATACGGGCCTTGGCCTTGCGCAGGTTGAAGAACAGCTTTTTCTGGGCGCTGGTGGTGCCCAGTTTCACCAACGACCACGAGCGCAGGATATACTCCTGGATCGCGGCGCGGATCCACCACATGGCATAGGTCGCCAGGCGGAAGCCCTTTTCCGGGTCGAACCGTTTCACCGCCTGCATCAGGCCTACGTTCGCCTCGGAAATCACCTCGGCCTGGGGCAGGCCATAGCCGCGATAGCCCATGGCGATCTTGGCGGCCAGACGCAGGTGACTGGTAACCATCTTGTGGGCCGACTCGGCATCCTGTTCCTCGACCCAGCGCTTGGCCAGCATGTATTCTTCTTCCGGCTCCAGCAGCGGGAACTTGCGGATTTCCTGCATGTAACGGTTCAGGCCGCCTTCGGGCGTGGGGGCCGGCAGGGTGGTGTAATTCGCCATGATCAATGTCCCTCCCAAATGTTTAAGGACTTAACATAGGATATGGGTCGCCTTTTTTGCCCATTCAAGGGTCAAGGGCTACGATACCGAAATTAAGCTTCGATTAAGAAAATGTGAGACCTCGCCCATCACCTTGCCGTGCGAAGTGTTTCAGGCTCGGCGCAGCACCTCGATCAGCGTTTCTAGATCCTCCGGCAAAGGCGCGGAAAAGCTCAATTTTTCACCGCTTATCGGATGCTCGAACCCCAGCAAAGCGGCATGCAGCGCCTGGCGCGGAAAGGCGCCGATGGCCTCGACCGCTTCGGGTGACAACGCGCGTGGGGACAGTTTGCGCCGCCCGCCATAGACCGGATCGCCCAGCAGCCCGTGGCCCGCATGGGCCATATGGACCCGAATCTGATGGGTCCGTCCGGTTTCCAGCCAGCAGTCGATCAGCGACACGGCACCGGGCTGGCCAAAGCTCTCGACCACCCGCGCCCGCGTCACAGCGTGCCGCCCCCCATGGAACACGACCGCCTGCCTCTGGCGGTCGGTCGGGTGGCGGGTCAGCTGCGTGGTCAGGCGCAGGATGTTGCCCGGTTCGAAACTGGCGCCCTTGACGCCGCGCAGGCGCGGATCGCTGCCGTCGGGAACCCCGTAGCACAGAGCGGTGTAATGCCGTTCGGCACTGTGGGCGGCAAATTGCGCGGCCAGACCGTGATGGGCGGCATCGCTCTTGGCCACTACCAGAAGGCCGCTCGTGTCCTTGTCGATCCGGTGCACGATACCGGGCCGTTTGACCCCACCCACCCCCGACAGATTGTCGCCGCAATGGGCCAGCAGCGCATTGACCAGCGTGCCCGAAGGCGTGCCCGGCGCCGGGTGCACCACCATGCCGGCGGGCTTGTCGATCACGATCAGGTCGTCATCCTCGTAGACCACCACCAGCGGGATCGCCTCGGGCGCGATATGGCTTTCCTCGGCTTCGGTCAGGGTGATCGCCACCTGCGCGCCCTCGGCGACGCGCGCCTTGGGGTCGGTGACCACCTGCCCGTCGATACTGACCGCGCCCTCGGCAATCAGCCGCGCCAACCGGGTGCGCGACAGCGCCGCCTCCTCTGGCACATCCCGCGAAAGCGCCTTATCAAGGCGGGGCGGCGGTGCCGCCGAGATGACAAATTCCAGCCTGGCCTTATCCATGACCGCCCCTTCCGATCCCGAGATACCGCAGGAAACCCCGCAACTGAAACTGCTGCGGCGCATGGTCATGGCATTGACCGCGGTGATGATTGGCGGGGTTCTAGTGACATTCGCACTGATTGTCATCCGTCTGAGCGACCGCACCCCCACCTTGCCCGATCAGGTCGAGCTTCCCGACGGCGCCCGCGCCGTGGCGGTCACCATCGGCAGCAACTGGTTCGCCGTGGTGACCGAGGACGAGCGTATACTGATCTTTGACAAGACCACCGGCAAGCTGCGCCAGACGGTCACGACGAACTGACGTCAGGTCACCTGAAATACCTATACTTTTGTATAAAAGCCTATACCCCTGCACGCCGACACGTGCCGCGGCCTATGCTAGTGTAAAGCTCAGGTGACAACCACCACTCACTCACGGACGGGTTCGAGGCGTAGGGGGTATCTCTTCGAACCCGCCCGACACAAAGGCCAGGTCAAAACCGGCGCAGACCGGTGAGAAGGCGCGATTGAGACGGCGCAAGCCCGTACAACGCGACAATGCCGGGCGGCACCCTCCACAGGGCGGGTGCCGCTGGCATGGCCCGCTCGACCAGCAGAAAGACCGCCACCAGCACCATTGCCGCGCCATGTCCGCCCTGCACCGCAAGGGGCACCAGCATCCATGGCCAGCACGCGCCCAGGCAGGCGCCGCCATGAGCCAGCCCGTAATCCAGCGCGGCGCGGGCCGCACGGACTCGCCCCGCGGGCAGCCAACGCATCCGGTGACAGCGGTTGCGTGCCGCCTGCGCTGTGGGTGAAGCGCTCCAGATCAGCGCCGCGCCCAGCAAGAGTGGCAAGGCCGCCGGGCCGCTGGCCAGCAGCAGCGCCAGCGGCACCAGCACCAGCCCCGCCAAGCTCCAGACCGCCAGATAGGCCAACGCAAAAGGCGCAACCACAGCCCAGCGCCCGGCATGTGCGGTGGTCTGCCACAGATGCGCCAGCGGCGCCGAGACCAGCGGCGGCATCATCGCCAGCACCATCAGAACCCAGCCCCCGGCCAACAGCCCCGGCGCGGGCAGCAGCAACGCCCGCGCCGCGGGATCGGCGAGTTGGGCCAGCGACAGCCGACCACACAGCTCGACCAGCCCATGCCCGGCGGGCAGCAAGAGCGACATGCCCAGCGCCGTTGCGGCCAGAGCCAGCAGCCAGGGCATCGGCCCCAACCGCAGATGCGCCGCGACAGCACGCAATGGCACGGGAATCATCCCATTTCCTGCCTATAAAGGCTGACCCGCTCGACGGTGATCTCTGTTTCGGGTGCTCCGGGCTGACTCAACTCGACCGTTAGACGTTCGAGCGCGCCGGGGGCCGCCATCTGTATCTCGCGCGCCAGGTCAGTGATGTCGATCGCCAGCGACAGGCCGTTGCCCGCATGCACGCCCTCGGTGGAACTGGCCTTGCCCAGCCCGAACAGCGCCACGGTATCGGCCAGCCGCAGCCCGCCCCCCTCGCCCGGCAATCGCAGATGCACTTGCAGCACACCGGCCGCCGCCGCTCCGCGCACGCCTTCGAGGTTCAGGTAGAGCCGCGGTTCCGGGCCCAGGCCCGGCGGCGCGGCAAACTCGGTCGCGGCGCTGGCGGGGATCGCGATCTCGGTTGTGGCGGGTGTTGCCGCGACACGAAGCGGCGCAGTGTTCGAGCCAAGCAGCGCCGAGCTGCCCGCCCCTCCGGACGTGATCATCACTCCCTCCGTCACCGGGCCACCGGCCACCACTTGGGCAATACCGGTGCCATCATGCAGGCTATCATAATCGGGGGCCAGCGAACCACCGGGCAGGGTCTGGCCGGGCAGGAACACATCGCCGCCGCCAGCCGGGTTCGGCATCAGGAACTGGCGCGGAAACGGCCCATTCGACCAGGCGCCACTCGCCTCTTGCACATTGGCCGGGTCGCTCATCCATGCCGCCCAGAACCGGTCGATATTGCAGTGATGCATCCAGAAGATCGGGTCGAGCGCGGCATAGTCCGGGTCGCTCATCCAGCCCGCCACCGGCTGCACCCCGCCCACCATCACGTGGACACGGTTATGCGGATCGCCTTCGACCGCGCCGGTCAGGCTGCCCTGCTGGGCAAAACCGCTGATCGCGCCGCCATAACCCTCGGTCCCCGGCGCGGCGGTAAAAGGCAAGCTGCGGGTCTGCGCCGCCAGGCTGATATCGCCCGGAAACCAGGGCTGCGGCCCCAGCACCTGCATGCCGTTTCGGCGCACCTGCGACAGCGGGTTGGCGCTGCCATCGGGCAGGGTCGGGTCGAGGAACTCAGGTGGGATCGCCCGGCCGTTCGGATTGCTGTCCGAGAGATAGTTCCAATAGGGCAGCGCCCAGTCCTGCGGACCCCCGGGCTGAGCCGAAATCCAAGCGTCGAGAATGGCCTCGAAAGCAGCAAGATAGCCCCTGTGCCAGGGTAGAAAGAACCAGCCGGCATGCTGGCACTGGTTGAAGACGAGGTCCTGCTCGCCCTGCGGCGGCAGGGCGCCAGCCGAGGGCACGATGCCCTGTTGCACCCAGCCGGGAATGTCTATGCCGTGAATGGCGGCCAGATACCACCAACTGGTGCGATCGGCGGGCGCGCGGGCCTGCAGCGCGCGCACCGCGCGGGCGTACCAGAGCATTTCGTCGGACCAGGGTCCGTTCAGTTTGGCGATATCCTTGCGAGTTCCGGCCATATCTGTGCCTCCGTCTGCTGAAAAGTGCGTGTTCAAACTGCGGCTCCCCGGCGAGATTGGGCCAGGGATGATTTCAATGGTGAAATGCTACCACAGGTTGCCGAGATTCTCACCTGTTGCTTTTCGCCCGGTTGCGACCGCACCGATCCCGAATTTGTCACTGGTCTTGGCGCGCAACCGCCCCTAGCGTGCCGGTATGACTCACCCGGTTCACGACAGCGCCTATTCCTGGTTCCGCCTGCTGATCACCCTGGCCATCGCCACGGTGGCCAATGTGGGCATGTGGGCGGTGATCGTGGTGATGCCCGCTGTCGAGACGGAATTCGGCGCCGGGCGTGCCGAGGCGTCGATGCCCTATACGCTGACGATGATCGGCTTTGCGCTGGGCAATCTCTGGCTGGGCCGGCTGGTGGACCGGTTGGGGGTGACCTGGGCACTGATCGGGGCGGCGCTCTTGAGCGCGTTCAGCTATCTGCTGGCCACGCTGGCGCCCACGATCCTCTGGCTCTCGGCGGCGCATCTGTTGCTGGGGCTGGGCACGGCAGTCGGCTTCGGGCCGCTTATCGCCGATATCTCGCATTGGTTCCTGCGCCGGCGCGGCATTGCCGTGGCGCTGGTGGCCAGCGGCAACTACCTGTCGGGTGCAGTCTGGCCGACGCTTCTGGCAGACATGCTGGCCGAACGGGGTTGGCAGGCGGTCTATCTGACTCTGGCGCTGGTCACCCTGGCCGCTGTGATTCCGCTGTCGCTGGTCCTGCGCCGCCGCCTGCCCGAAGAGGCGCATGGCACCGCCGCCGCCACCGCCCAGTTGAACGCGCGCAGTGCCGGGCTGAGCCCGCGCGCGCTGCAATACCTGCTGGGCATCGCCGGCATCGGCTGTTGCGTGGCGATGTCGATGCCGCAGGTCCATATCGTCGCCTATTGCGTCGGCCTGGGATATGGCCCGGCGGTGGGGGCCGAGATGCTGTCGCTGATGCTCTTGGGTGGTGTGGTCAGCCGGGTGATCTCGGGCCTGGTCGCCGACCGGCTGGGCGGGGTGATGACGCTGCTGGCGGGCTCGGTCCTGCAATGCGCGGCATTGTTCCTGTTCCTGCCCTATGACGGGCTGGTGCCGCTCTACGTGGTCAGCACCCTGTTCGGACTGGCCCAGGGGGGCATCGTACCCAGCTATGCGCTGGTGGTGCGCGAATATCTGCCCCCGCGCGAGGCTGGCGCACGCGTGGGTTTCGTGATGATGATGACCATCCTCGGCATGGCCCTGGGCGGCTGGATGTCGGGCTGGATCTACGACGTCACCAGCAGTTACACGCTGGCTTTCGTCAACGGCATCATCTGGAACGGGCTGAACATCGCGATCATCCTGTGGCTCATGCTCCGCTCGCGGCCCCGCGGTCAGGCGGTTCCGGCCTGAAACCGGTACAGAAGGGGCATTAGCACTCGTATCCGACGGCGAATCGTCGGTAAATCGACGGACCAAGGTCCCCTGCCCGGATATCACCCGATCCCATGCGTACAGTCATTTCCTTTGCCGCCCTGTTTCTCTCGGTCATCCTGTTGCAGCTGTCGACCGGTGGCGTTGGGCCGCTGGATGCGATTTCGGGCATCACGCTGGGGTTTTCCAAGGCCCAGATCGGTATGCTGGGTTCGGCGCATTTCTTTGGCTTCTTCATCGGCTGCTGGTGGGCGCCGCGCCTGATGGGGTCGGTCGGGCATTCGCGCGCCTTTGCCGCCTGCACCGCATTGGGAGCGATGGGCCTGATCGGCCATACCCTGACCGAGAACCCCTATGCCTGGGCGATGATGCGGATCGCGTCAGGTATCTGTGTCGCGGGCTGCTATACGGTGATCGAGGCCTGGCTGAACGCCAAACTGACCAACGAGATCCGGGGCCGCGCCATGGGCACCTACCGGATTGCCGATTCCGGCGCCTCGCTCTGTGCGCAGCTGATCATCGCGGTGCTGCCACCGGCCCATTACGTCTCGTACAACCTGCTGGCGTTGCTGTGCTGTGCCGCGCTGTTGCCGCTGACCCTGTCCAAGGCCAGCCAGCCCGAGACCCCGGGCGCCCCGCGCCTGCGCCCCGGTCTGGCCTGGCTCTGCTCGCCGCTGGCTGTGGCTGGTGTGATCGTGTCGGCGGTCAGCTCGGCCTCGTTCCGCATGGTGGGGCCGCTCTATGGGCAAGAAGTGGGTCTGGCGGTGAACCAGATCGCGTTTTTCCTGGCCGCCTTCGTGCTGGGCGGGGTTGCGGCGCAGTATCCAGTCGGCTGGCTGGCCGACAAATACGACCGCCGCTGGGTGCTGATCTGGATCTCTGTCGCGGCAATGGGATCCTGTGGCGTGATCGCGGCGGCGGGCGGCACCGGCACATTGGGCGTTATGCTGGCGGCGGGACTGTTCGGCTTTACCTCTTTCCCGATCTTCTCGATCTCGGCGGCGCATGCCAACGACTTCGCCACCTCCGAGCAACGGGTCGAGCTGTCGGCGGCGTTGATGTTCTGGTACGCGCTGGGGGCCATCGCCGCGCCCTATCTGGCCTCGACCCTGATCGAAGGCTTTGGCCCGCCCGCCCTGTTCGCCCTGATCGCCCTCGCGCATCTGTTCCTGATCGGCTTTGGCCTGACCCGGATGCGGGCCCGTCCGACGCCCGAAGCGCGCACCAATTACGTGTTTGCGCCGCGCACCTCGTTCACGATCGGTCGGCTTCAGAAACGTTCGCGTGAGGAGCGCGAGGAGCGGTAAGGGCGAAAAGAGGGATTTCTCAGCCTGCGCGGCTGGGTTAAAGGAACCGCAGACGATTTTCGCGGAAGTGGGACAATGGCACGTATTCTGATCACCTCGGCGATCCCTTATATCAACGGGATCAAGCACCTCGGCAATCTGGTGGGCTCGCAGCTGCCCGCCGATCTCTATGCGCGCTATCAGCGTGGCCGGGGCAACGAGGTGATGTTCCTCTGCGCCACCGACGAGCACGGCACGCCCGCCGAACTGGCCGCCGCCAAGGCGGGCAAGCCGGTGGCCGAATATTGCGCCGAGATGCACCAGGTGCAGGCCGATATCGCCCGCCGCTTTGGCCTGAGCTTCGACCATTTCGGGCGCTCGTCCAGCCCGCAGAACCACAAGCTGACCCAGCATTTCGCGGGCAAACTGGCCGAGAATGACCTGATCCGCGAAGTGAGCGAGCGGCAGGTCTATTCCAATGCCGATGGCCGCTTCCTGCCCGACCGCTATATCGAGGGCACCTGCCCCAATTGCGGTTACGACAAGGCGCGCGGCGACCAGTGCGAGAACTGCACCAAGCAGCTTGACCCGACCGACCTGATCGAGCCGCGCTCGGCCATTTCCGGCTCGACTGATCTGGAAGTGCGCGAGACCAAGCACCTCTACCTGCGCCAGTCGGCGCTCAAGGACCAGCTCGACGCCTGGATTGACTCGAAAACCGACTGGCCAGTGCTGACCACCTCGATCGCCAAGAAATGGCTGCATGACGGCGACGGCTTGCAGGATCGCGGCATCACCCGCGATCTGGACTGGGGCATCCCGGTCAAGAAGGGCGAGCAGGACTGGCCGGGGATGGAGGGCAAGGTCTTCTATGTCTGGTTCGACGCGCCCATCGAATACATCGCCTGCGCCGGCGAATGGGCCGAGGCGCATGGCAAGAGCGACGCGGAATGGGAACGCTGGTGGCGCACCGACAAGGGCGCGGATGACGTGCGCTATGTGCAGTTCATGGGCAAGGACAACGTACCCTTCCATACGCTGAGCTTTCCGGCCACGCTGATCGGCTCGGGCGAGCCATGGAAGATGGTCGATCACCTGAAATCCTTCAACTACCTGAACTACGATGGCGGCCAGTTCTCGACCTCGCAGGGCCGCGGCGTGTTCATGGATCAGGCGCTGGAAATCCTGCCGGCGGATTATTGGCGCTGGTGGCTTTTGTCCCATGCGCCGGAAAACAGCGACAGCGAATTCACCTGGGAGAATTTCCAGGCCAGTGTGAACAAGGATTTGGCGGATGTGCTGGGCAATTTTGTCAGCCGCATCACCAAGTTCTGCCGCTCGAAATTCGGCGAGGAGGTGCCCGAGGGTGGCGCATACGGCCCGCAGGAAGAGGCGCTGATCGCGGAACTGACGACGCGGGTGCGCGCCTATGAGGGGCATATGGAGGCGATGGAGGTCCGCAAATCGGCGCAGGAGCTGCGGGCGATCTGGGCCGCAGGTAACGAATACCTCCAAAGTGCGGCGCCCTGGACCCTGTTCAAGACCGATCCGGTGCAGGCGGCCGCACAAGTGCGGTTGGGTCTCAACCTGATCCGGCTCTATGCGGTGCTCAGCGCGCCCTTCATCCCCGCCGCCTCGGCGCGGATGCTTGAGGCGATGCAGACCGACGACGACAGCTGGCCCGAGGATATCGCAACCGCGCTGAACGCGCTGGCGCCAAGTCACGCCTTCACGGTACCCGAGGTCCTCTTCGCCAAGATCAGCGACGAGGATCGCGAGAGCTGGCAACAGCGTTTCGCGGGCGTGCGGAGCTGACCACCGGACAAGGTTTCATGGAAACCTTGTTTTCACGATTTGTCCCAAATCGTGTTCCAGCGCCTTTTCAAGGCGCTGGATGCAGGAATTTCCTTAAATTCCTGCGCCCGCTCAATCGATGATAGGTTGCGAGATCACATAGGTTTTGGGCGGCTGGGCGATCGGGTAGACCTCGGACCCACCACTCTGATCCCGAACCGCATGGCCGATGTCCGAACAAGTTGAATAGTCGCCCGACGCGCAAGCCGGTTTCCGATCCGCCAACTCTGCCGGTAGCGGTCGGATCGGGTTGTTACAGGCGGTCAGAAACCCAAGGACAACAAGGCTGGCAACGACTTTGATCATCACGAATTCCCCACAGCTTTTGTCCAGTCTTGCGCAATTTGCGACAAAAGCCAAAGATTACTTGCCACTGGCTGTCATTCCTCACAGCGATTGTCGCCGAACCGGCGACAATGTTTTGTTACCTCTGGCATTGGCTACGGCAACACCTGTTCGATCGCCGCCGCCAACCGCTCGGCAATCAATTCGGCATCCGTCGCTTCCATGACGAACGGCGGCGCCAGCAGAACGTGGTCACCATGGCGCCCGTCGCGGGTACCCGGCATCGGATAGCAGATGAGGCCATGGGCAACGGCGGTCTTTTTAATCTTGCCGGCCAGACCCAGGGCCGGATCGAATGGAGTCTTTTCTCCCCGATCCGACACCAGTTCCACACCCCAGAACAGGCCCCGTCCACGAATATCCCCAACATGCGGATGCTGGTCGAACCGGGCGCGCAACGCCGCCTCCATCACCCCGCCCAGCGCCTGCACCCGCGCGGGCAGGTCGTGTTCCAGCATCTCCCGCACCACCGCCAGCCCGGCGGCGGTGGCGACCGGGTGGCCGATATAGGTATGTCCGTGCTGGAAGAAGCCCGAACCGCCTGCGATGGCCTCGTAGATCGCCCCCGAACACAACATCGCGCCCACCGGCTGATAGCCAGCGCCCAGCCCCTTGGCGATGGTGACGATGTCGGGCCGCACTCCCTCGCCCATGCAGGCAAAGAGATGGCCGGTGCGCCCCATGCCGCACATCACCTCGTCCAGGATCAGAAGCACACCGTACTTGTCGCAGATCTCTCGGATGCGGGCGAAATAACCCTCGACCGCCGGCACCGCCCCCAGAGTGGCCCCCACCACCGGCTCGGCGATGAACGCCATCACCGTTTCGGGGCCAAGCCGCAGGATCTCGGCCTCAAGTTCGTCCGCCGCGCGGCGGCCATAGTCGACGAGGCTCTCGCCCGCGGCCCGTTCGGCATATTCATAACAGGGCGCGATATGGCTGACGCCAATCAGCAGTGGGTCGAATTGCGCCCGCCGCCAGGCATTGCCGCCTGCCGCCAGCGCCCCCAGCGTGTTGCCGTGATAGCTCTGCCGCCGGGCGATCAGGTGACGCCGTTCGGGCTGGCCCACTTCCAGATAGTACTGCCGCGCCAGCTTGATCGCGGCCTCGACCGCCTCGGACCCGCCCGAGACGAAATAGACCCGCTCGATCCCCTCGGGCGCGTTGGCGATCAAGAGATCGGCCAGATCCTCGGCCGGGTCCGAGGTGAAGAACCCGGTATGGGCAAAGGCCAGCCGGTCCACCTGATCCTTGATCGCCTGTTTCACGCGGTCGTTGGAATGGCCAAGGCAGGACACCGCCGCCCCACCCGAGGCATCGAAATAGCGCTTGCCGGTGCTGTCTATGAGGTAACAGCCCTCTCCGCCCACGGCAGTGGGCAGTTGCGCGTGGCAGTGACGGGGGAAGACATGGCTCATGCCGCTTTCCTTTCCAGATGATGCCGCAGGGATGCCACCGCGGCGGCATTGTCGGGCCAGGGGGTGCCATCGGGCGACAGCAAGTTGTTCTCGAAACCAACGCGCAGGATCTCGGCGCCCGCGCGCGCGCCCGCCAGAAGGCAGGCCTGTTCCTTCGGACCAAAGGCACACAAGCCCAACCGCAGGCCGACAAGCGCCGGGGCAAGCGTGGCCAGTTCCTCGGGGTGACCCGCGCGCGGTGGCGCATAGGCGCCCAGCACACAGATCACCTCGTCTTGCTCGGGGCGGATGATCCCTGCCGCGAGCCCTTGCGCCAACAGCTCCAGATCGGCGCGATCATAGGCGATATGCTGCAAGCGGATTCCGTGATCGGCGGCCATCGCATAGAGGCGCGGCGCCAGGTCGGCGTCGCGGGCGATCTCGCGCAGCGAGACGCTGGCCCAGGCCGGACGCAGCGCATCAAGGCAGGCATATTGCTCGGTCGGGCTGTAGATACCCGCCGCCTCGGTCGTGATCTGTACACGCAAATCGGGCAGCATGCGCGCCAGTTCGTCCAACGCCTCTCGGTACCGGCCCGCATCCAGCGAATGGGTCCCGTCGGCGTCGCGCACATGCAGGTGCAGCGCATCGGCACCGGCAGCGTGGCAGGCGCGCGCCTCGGTCAGCATCTCGTCCAGCGTGATCGGCAGGCGAGCATGATCGGCCTTGCCGCGCCGGGCGCCATTGGGCGCAACCATGATCAGGGGGGCGGTCATCGGATCTCCTTCACATATGTGTGCCAGAATAGACCGGTTTCCACAGCTCATGCTGACCTGATTCGACATACTAAGTGACCTAATCCGACATGGCGTTCTGCCGGTCCTCGGAGGGCAACAGGCCAAACAGCCGCCGGTAGCTGCGAGCAAACCCCGCCGGGCTATAGCCGTGATCCAGCGCGATCTCGGTCAGGCTGCGGCGACTGTCGCGCACCTCGGCGCGGGCATCCTGAAACCGTAATTCCAGATAGAGCGCGCTGGGGGTCTTGCCGAATTCGCGGGCAAAGACGCGCTCCAGCTGACGCGCGGACACGCCCTGCGCGCGGGCGATGGCGGCGATCGGCAGGGGCGGCAGCAGGTTGGCACGCATCATGCGCAGCGAGGCAAAGGCGACCCGGTTGCGGGTCTCGAACCGCATGTCCAATGCCCGACGCTGATGGGTGCCGCCACCGCGCACCGCGTCGATCACCAACCGGGCGGCGATCTCGTCGGCAATCTCGCCACCCAGGTCGCGGCGCAGAACGCTCAGCATCATGTCGCTCGCCGCCCCGCCACCCGCGCAGGTCATCACGTCACCATCGCTTACGAAAAGCGAGGCGCCGACCTGAATCCGGGGGTGGCTGTCGCGCAGATAGGCGACATCCTCCCAATGCGCGGCCACCCGGCGCCCGTCGAGCAGCCCCGCCTGCGCCAGTCGCACCACGCCCGAGGAGATACCCCAAACCGGATGCCCCCGCCGCGCCCAGCCGCGCAGCCGCCCAGCCAGCGCCGGTTCCGCGCTGTGTCCCGCCCGGACCCCGGCAACGACCACGATTACCGCGCGCGGTGGAACCGCGTCGACCTCCAGATCAGGTATCAGCCGAAACCCGTTCGAGGCCGCCACCGGCCCTCCAGACAGGCTGACGGCATTGTAGCGATAGCCGGTGCCGGGCCGCACCCGGTCGAGCAGGCGCAACACCTCGACCGCCGACGAGAACGCCTGCATCGTGAACCCCTCGTCGAGGACAAAAACGAAATGGCGCCCTGCCGTGTACTGACCCATGCGCACCGCCGTTCCCCTGTTGCCCTGTCAGCATAGAAACGCGTGCCTCCGGGGCAAGCGCAACACCGTGACACTTACCGGAAGTTGAGGGATTGCTTGAGAAAAATGGACGAAGCCTGCATTGTCGACGGTATATCATTCCGACTCGGCCCTGGCCGTTCCGATTACGAGAGCGCACCGTACCAGACGAAAGAGGTTTTCCATGCAGACCCGCTCCCCCTCACTCCTGATGCGTATGCGCTGGGTGCCCGCCACCCTCACCGGCCTTGCGGTCGGACTGGCCGCCCTGCCGATGGACGCGCAAGAGGCGCCCAAGGTGTCAGTTGCCGCTGCCTACACCCAGGAGATTACCGAAGAGGCGGTGTTCATCGGTCGCGGCGAGGCGATCGACAAGGTCGATATCGTGGCCCGTGTCAGCGGGTTCCTGGACGAGCAACTGGTCGAAGATGGCAGCACCGTGGCCGAGGGCGATCTGCTGTTCCGCATCGAGCCCGACCTCTATCAGGCGGTGCTCGAGGCGCGGCGCGCCGATCTGGACAAGGCCGCGGCCAATCTGGAACTGGCGGGTGTGGAACTGGCCCGCAAGGAAGAGTTGCTGCGTCGTGAGGCCACTCCGGCCTCGGAAGTGGACATTGCCCGCGCCAACGAACTGGTGGCCGAAGCGGCGGTGAAATCGGCACAGGCGGCGATCCGTCAGGCCGAGCTTGATCTGAGCTATACCCAGATCGAAGCACCGTTTGCCGGCCGGCTGGGTCGGGTCGCGACGTCGGTCGGCGATGTGGTGGGTCCGGCCAACCCGCCACTCGTCACGCTGGTGCGCGAGACACCGATCCATGTCACCTTTGCGCTCAACGAAAAGCGGATGATCGACGTGCTGCAACAGCTTGGTGAAACAGCCGAGACGCTGGCCGAGAGCAAGCGCAGCCCCGACGTTCACGTCACCCTGCCCAACGGCGCACCGCTGGACGAGGTCGGGCGGCTGGTCTTTGTCGATAACCGGGTTGATCCGTTGACCGGCTCGGTCGTGATGCGGGCCGAGTTCGCCAATACAGGACGGCTGATCGTGGACGGGGCCTTTGTGCATGTGCGCATCTCGGCACTGGAGCCGACGCTTCGGGTGCTGGTCCCGCAGGCGGCACTGCAACGCGATCAACGCGGCGATTTCGTACTGGTGGTCAATGACAAGCAGATGGTCGAACAGCGTTACGTGACGCTTGGCGACACGGAAGGCACTGCGGCCATCGTGCTCGATGGCCTGCGCGAGGGCGAAAGCGTGATCGTGGAGGGCCTTCAACGGGTGCGCCCCGGCGTTGCCGTCGACGCGGTCGTCGCCGCAGAACAGCCGGGAGAGTAACCCATGTTCTCGGCCCTCTTCATCAGCCGGCCAAAGCTGGCCTTTGTCATTTCGCTGGTCCTGACCATTCTGGGCGGGATCGGCTACCTGGTCCTGCCGGTGGCGCAGTTCCCCGACATCACCCCGCCGGTGGTCAGCGTTTCGGCCAATTATACCGGCGCCAATGCCGAGACGGTGGAAAACGCCGTGGCTGCCCCGATCGAGGCGCAGGTGAACGGCGTCGACGACATGCTCTACATGACGTCTACCTCGGCCGATAACGGTGCCTATTCGCTGAGTGTTACCTTCGAGGTGGGCACCGATCCCGACATCGCCTCGGTCAACGTGCAGAACCGGGTGGCACAAGCGCTGTCCTCGTTGCCGACCGAGGTGACCAATTCCGGCGTGGTGACACAGAAATCCTCGACCAACATGCTGATGGTGGTCACGCTCACCTCGCCCAACAACACCTATGACAGCGTGTTTCTGTCCAATTATGCCTCGATCAACCTCAAGGACGCGCTGGCGCGGGTACAGGGGGTGGGCAAGGCCGAT
Organism: Ruegeria sp. YKSF070; assembly: GCF_059612725.1. NCBI lineage: Bacteria > Pseudomonadati > Pseudomonadota > Alphaproteobacteria > Rhodobacterales > Roseobacteraceae > Ruegeria > Ruegeria sp. YKSF070. The sequence continues at coordinate 44,964 of NZ_JBXWRD010000002.1, forward strand.
GTGCTGACCGACCTGCAATATGCCATGCGGATGTGGATGGACCCCGACAAGATGGCGGCCCTGTCGATCACGCCGGGCGACCTGATCGCGGCGGTGCGCGAGCAGAACCTTGAGGTTTCCGCCGGCCAGATCGGTGCACCGCCCGCGCCAGAGGGACAGACATTCCAGTACACGATCAAGTCCAAGGGGCGGCTGAGCACGGTTGACGAGTTCGAGAATATCGTGATCCGCACCGGCGAGGCCGGCGCCGTGGTCCGGGTGCGCGATATCGCCCGGGTCGAGCTGGGGGCGCAGTTTTACAGCGCCTCGGGCTTTTACCAGGGCAAGCCCGCCACCGTGCTCGGCATCTACCAGGCACCGGGCGCCAATGCGCTGGCGGTGTCCGAGCGGGTAACCGCCGAGCTGGAAAGGCTCTCGCGCGGCTTTCCCGAGGATGTGGACTATGAGATCCCCTTCAACACCACCGATTTTGTGGAACAGTCGCTGAGTGACGTGGTTTCTACCCTGATGCTGACCTTTGTTCTGGTGGTCTCGGTGGTCTTTGTCTTTCTGGGCAACTGGCGGGCCACGCTGATCCCGGCGGTGGCGATCCCGGTTTCGCTGATCGGCACTTTCGCCTTTCTGCTGGCCTTTGGCATGTCGCTGAACACCATCTCGCTGTTTGCGCTGGTGCTGGCGATCGGCATCGTGGTGGACGACGCCATCGTCGTGGTGGAAAACGTCGAACGCATCATTGCCGAAGAGGGGCTGAGCCCGCCCGAGGCCACCCGCAAGGCGATGGGCCAGATCACCGGACCGGTGATCGCGACCACGCTGGTGCTGCTGGCGGTGTTCGTGCCGGTCACCTTCATGCCCGGCATCACCGGGCGGCTCTACTCGCAATTCGCCGTCACCATCTCGGTCGCGGTCGCGATCTCCTCAATCAACGCGCTGACCCTGTCGCCGGCACTATGTGGGCTGGTGCTGCGGGCCCGCTCGGGCCCGCCCAAGGGGGCCCTTGCCCTGTTCGAGCGCGGCATTGGCGGGGTGCGCGACGGTTATGTGGCGCTGGTGCGCAAGCTGCTGTTCCTGCCTGTGATCTCGCTGGCCATCGTGGCCGCGATCGGCGCCGGGGCAGGCGGCATCTTCTCGAACACCTCCAAAGGGTTCCTGCCGCTGGAGGATAACGGATACCTGTTCGTCGACGTGCAATTGCCCGACGCGGCCACGCTGGGCCGGACCGAGACGGTCACCGCGCGGCTGAATGACAATTTGCAACAGCTTGAAGGCGTGGCCAACACGGTTCTGGTGAACGGGTTCTCGATGCTCAACGGGCTGACGCCCAACGGCGCGATGATCATCGTCAACCTGACCAACTGGGAGGAACGGCAAGAGCCGGAGCTGAGCGCCGATGCCATCCTGAAAAAGATCCTCAACATCGCCTGGGGTGAAAGCGCGGCCTCGATCGTGGCCTTCAACCCGCCCCCGATCCAGGGTCTGGGCATGTCGGCGGGTGTCGAGATGGAGGTGCAGCAGACCGGTGGCGGCTCGGCCCAGGATCTGGCCGCGGCGGTCGGCTCGCTGGTCTATGCCGCCAACCAGCGGCCCGAGATCGCGCAGAGCTATACCACCTTCCGGGCAAACGTGCCGCAGCTGTTCGTTGATCTGGACCGGGAAAAGGCCAAGACGCTGCAAGTGTCGGTGGCCGAGGTGTTCCAGACCATGCAGGCGCATCTCGGCTCGTATTACATCAACGACTTCAACCTGTTTGGCCGCGTCTACCGGGTGATGATCCAGGCCGAGGGCAGCTATCGCGACAAGGTCGAGGATATCGGCAACCTCTATGTGCGCTCGCAACAGGGCCAGATGGTGCCGCTTGGCACGCTGATCGATGTCGAGAACGTGCTGGGGCCGGTGCTGCTGAAGCGGCACAACCTGTTCCGCTCGGCCACGGTAACGGCGGTGCCCGCACCGGGCCTGTCCACCGGTGACGCAATTTCGGTGATGACCGAAGAGACCGCGAGTGCGCTACCACCCGGCTATGCCTTCGAATGGACCGGCAGCGCCCAGCAACAGCTGAGCTCGGGCGGGCTGGTCGCGGTAATCCTGGGGCTGGCGGTGCTGTTCGCCTATCTGTTCCTGGTGGGTCAATATGAAAGCTGGTCGATGCCGGTTTCGATCCTGCTTTCGGTAATCGTGGCGCTGTTCGGGGCGGTGGCGGCGGTGGCCGTGGTCGGCTCGGACATTAACCTCTACACACAGATCGGCATGATCATGCTGGTGGGCATGGCGTCCAAGAACGGTATCCTGATCGTCGAATTCGCGATGGAGCAGCGCGCCAAGGGGCTGAGCATCCGCGAGGCCGCAGCCGAGGCCGCGCATCAACGCTTTCGCGCGGTGATGATGACGGCGCTGTCCTTCCTGCTGGGCGTGGTGCCGCTATTGACGGCCAATGGCGCCGGTGCCGCCAGCCAGAAGGCGATCGGCGTGGCGGTGTTCGGCGGCATGCTGGCGGCCACGGTGATCGGCGTAGTGCTGGTTCCGGTGCTCTATGCGGTGATGCAGGGCGCGCGCGAGCGGATCAAGGGCAGCCCCGACGCCCCGACCCCTGCGGAATGACCACCACGGGCTGAGAGAGGGGCGCAGTTCATGTTCGACGTGCTGCGCCACCGCGCCTATCGGCAGCTCTTTGCGGCGCAGGTGGTGGCGCTGACCGGGACCGGTCTGGCCACGGTGGCGCTGGGGCTCTTGGCCTATGATCTGGCCGGACCGCGCGCGGGTATGGTGCTGGGCATCGCGCTCACCATCAAGATGCTGGCCTATGTCTTTCTGTCGCCGCTCGCCGCCGCGTTGACCGAAGCCATGGACCGGCGCCGGGTGCTGGTGACGCTGGATCTGGTGCGGGCGGCGGCGGCGGCCTGCCTGCCGATGGTCACCGAGATCTGGCAGGTTTACCTGCTGATCTTTGTGCTCCAGGCGGCCTCGGCCGGGTTCACCCCGGCCTTTCAGGCCACCATCCCCGCCCTGCTGCCCGAAGAGGAAGACTATACCAAGGCGCTGTCGCTGAGCCGTCTGACCTATGATCTGGAAAGCCTGGTCAGCCCTGCACTGGCGGCGCTGTTGCTGGGGATGGTGAGTTTCAACGCGCTGTTTCTGGGCACTGCACTGGGCTTTGTCGGCTCGGCACTGCTGGTGGTTTCGGTCGCCCTGCCACGACCCGGCGCCAGCCGCACCGGGGGGCTGGCCTCGCGCAGCCTGCGGGGTCTGCGTCTCTACCTCGCCACCCCTCGGCTGCGCGGGCTGCTGGCGCTGAACCTTGCCGTGGCGATGCCCGGCGCCATGGTGCTGGTCAACACGGTGGTTCTGGTCAAAAGCGAGTTGGACGGATCGGACCGGATGGTGGCGCTGGCGCTGGGGGCCTTTGGCGGCGGCTCTATGCTGGCGGCGCTGGCCCTGCCTCGGCTGCTGGACCGTTTCAACGACCGGCCCGTCATGCTTGCCGGAGGCGTTGCCATGGCGGTGACCGGGCTGAGTCTGGCGCTCTGGGTAGCACTTTTTGATTTGGGCTCTGGCCCGCTGCTGCTGGCCTGGTTCGTCAACGGTATTGGCTTTGCCAGCGCGCTGACACCCTCGGGTCGGTTGTTGCGCCGCTCGGCAGGGCCCGAGGATCTGCCCGCACTTTTTGCGGCGCAGTTCTCGCTGTCCCATGCTTGCTGGCTGCTGGCCTATCCACTGGCAGGCTGGCTGGCAACGGTCACGACACCTCAGATTGCCCTGACTGTTCTTGCACTGATCGGCGCCGCGGGATGTCTGTCTGCGGCCCGTCTCTGGTCCCCCGCCGTTCCGCCCCAACCGCAGGCATGACAGTCAGATTTGCGGGGTCCAGGAGAATGCGCGCCCGGATCACGCCCGAAATCCGATTGGCCCGCCGCCCTCAGCGCTGTTTTTCCTCGATAAACCCACCGACCGCGCGCATGTTCTCGGGCCCGATCTCGGCGCGGGCATCCGCCATCAGATCCGCCAGCGACTGGCCCCGCAACGAGGCGCGCCACGCCTGTTCAGCGACCAACATCCGCCGCTTTATGAAACAATCCTTGCGATAGGCGCAGGGGTCATTGCTGGTCACCTCGCCCTTGCGCCGAATCTCGCGGCAGACAAAAGACGGACCAGGACCATCCACCGCCTCGACCACATCGAGCAGCGAGACCTGCTCCGGCGCGCGTGCAAGGCGAAAGCCGCCACGCGGTCCCGGCACCGCCTCGGCCACACCGGCGGCTGTCAGCGCGCGCATATGTTTGAGCAGATAGCTTTCCGACAGGCCGTGCAGGGTGGCGAGATCACGCCCGGACAGAACCTTGCCCTCTGGAAGCTCTGCCAGAACCGCAGCACAGTGCAGCGCCGCTTCGACCCCATCCCCCAATCGCCGCATGCCTTCCCTCTCTTTGGTTCCGCCTATCCCGCTTGCGCCGGTCATTCATGGATATAAACTATCGATGATTCGACTGCAACACCCGCATGAAAGGACACTTAACAATGCGCTTCAACTTCACCAGACAAACACCTCAGGTCTTTGACGCGATGCTGGCGCTCAACGACGCTATCTCTCAGGCCAATTCCGACAGCCGCCTGGTCCATCTGACCAAGATCCGGGTGTCGCAAATCAACGGCTGCGCCTATTGCGTCAACATGCATGTGAAAGAGGCACAGCAGGACGGGCTGCCCGATATGCTGCTGCATCTGATCGCGGTTTGGCCTGAAACAAGCGTCTTCACCGCCCGAGATCGGGCCGCGCTGGCCTGGGCCGAGACACTGACCCGGCTCGAAGGCTCCGAGGTTTCGGATGCGGATTATGACGACGTGCGCGCAGAGCTGTCTGAACAGGAAGTGGCCGCGCTGACTGCTTCGATCGGGATGATCAATCTGTGGAACCGCATGGGCGTCGGCGCCCACTTGCCGGTCTGAGGCGCGACAGGCGGCGTTCGCACGGGATGCGGGCGCCGCCATAAGAGACACAGATACCGGATTTGAGAATGGTGCGGTCGAGAAGACTCGAACTTCCACGGGTGTTACCCCACAGCGACCTCAACGCTGCGCGTCTACCAATTCCGCCACGACCGCACTGCCAGTGACTTGGTAGAGCGGCGTATAGACGAGGGTTGTCGGGATGTGAAGAGACAAAAACACATGACTTTGATTTCTTGAACGACGCCCTATCTGCTAGCGGATGGCACGACACGCCCCAGTCTCAGGAGTCCGCAGTTGACCGGTCAATCCCCTCGCCCCGAACTTCAGATCGACATCGTCTCGGACGTGGTCTGCCCATGGTGCATCGTCGGGTTTCGCAAGCTGGATCAAGCGCTTGCGGCGACCGGCGTGCTGGCTCGGCTGCGGTGGCATCCGTTCGAGCTGAACCCGCAGATGGGACCCGAGGGCCAGAACCTGCGCGAACATATCATGGAGAAATACGGCTCGACGCCAGAGCAGAGCGCCGAGGCGCGCGCCCGGTTGACGGCAATCGGGGCCGAGCTGGGGTTCACTTTCAATTTCACCGATGACAGCCGCATCGTGAACACCTTTGCGGCGCATCAACTGCTGGACTGGGCCGAGGGTCAGGGCCGCCAGCATCCGCTGAAACAGGCGCTGTTCGCGTCCTATTTCACCGATGGGCGCGATGTGTCGGACCAGGCGGTTCTGCTCGACGCGGTAGAGGCGGCTGGGCTGGACAGGGAGGCCGCGCAAACGGCGCTGACCTCGGGCGCGCATCAGGCGCCGGTGCGCGAAAAGCAACGGTTCTGGGCTCAACACGGCATTTCCGGCGTCCCCTCGATGCTGTTCGGCGGCAAATACCTGCTGACCGGCGCCCAGGGTCCCGAAACCTATGCGCAGGTGATCCAGCGGTGCCTGGCCGAGGCGGCCTGACGGCGCCCCTCCCCCTGCCCCCTTCCCCTGTCCGGGTCCGCGCGATATGACAGCGCCATGGAATGGAAGATCACCGACGGGCTGACCGATTACGACGAGGCCGTGGCCTTTATGGAGGCGCGCGCCGCCGCGATTGCGGCGGGCGAGGCCGAAGAATGCGTCTGGCTGTTGGAGCACCCACCGCTCTACACCGCCGGCACCTCGGCCCGGCGCGAAGACCTGACCGATCCGGACCGGTTCCCTGTCTATGACAGCAAGCGGGGTGGACAATATACCTATCACGGACCCGGACAAAGGGTGGTCTATGTCATGCTCGACGTGGGTAAGCGCGGCCATGACGTGCGCCGCTTTGTCCAGCAACTCGAGGAATGGGTGATCGCCGCATTGGCCGAGTTCAACATTCGCGGCGAAATCCGCGAGGGCCGGGTCGGCGTCTGGGTCAAGCGCGAGGACAAGCCGCTAACGCTCAGTGGCCAGCCCGCCGAGGACAAGATCGCCGCCATCGGCATCCGCCTGCGAAAATGGGTCAGCTTTCACGGCATCTCGATCAACGTGGAGCCTGATCTGAGCCATTTCTCGGGCATCGTGCCCTGTGGCATCACCGAATATGGCGTGACTTCGCTGGTCGATCTGGGCTTGCCGGTGACCATGGGCGATGTGGATGTGGCCCTGCGTCAAAGCTTCGAACAGGTGTTCGGCACCGGGTAACCGCGCTCAGCCCGAGGAAATCAGCGTATCAAGCGCGTCCAGAACAGCATCGGGGCGCTCATAAATCAGGAACTGCCCCACCTCTTCGAACCGGTGGAAACTGGCGCCCGGAATGCTCGCGGCGAAACGGGCCGTCTCGTCCACCGGCACCACAGGATCAAGCGCCCCGTGCAGATGCACCACCGGACAGGTGCCGCCATTGCTCAGGCGCTGCCAAGGGGACACCATGGTCAGCGCGTCGGCCTCGAACCCGGCCGTGCCGGATTGGGCCGCGAACCGGTATCCCGCATGCATCAGCGCCGCAAGGTCGAGCCGGTCGACCACCTGACGCTCGTGGCTGCCGGGGGGATAGAGCGCGTCCATGAAACGCCCCACCTCTTCACTGTCGATCAGGGCAATCCCGGCCCGCACGAAAAACGGCAACAGGGCGGGCGTCCACCTTGCGGTCATCGCCATCATCCGCTGCCGGCGCGCCATGCCGCTGAGCTGTGCACGCCGCAACAGCGGGCCGCTGGCGGCAACCGCGACCATGCCCGCCAGGCGCGGATCGCCGCCCGCGCGCAGAACATATCCCGTCACAGCCCCGGCCATATGCCCCAGGATCGCAACCCGTCCCAGCGCGAAGCGGTCCATCAACTCCAGCGCATGGGAGGACATCACGCGCAGCCCGGTCTCGACTCCCTTGACCGGATCGGACAAGCCATAGCCCGGCCGCACCGGAGCCAGAACCCGCAATCCGCGCCGGGCAAAGTCGTGCTTGAGATACTCCAGCGGTGCCATCCCGTCGAGCATGCCATGCAGGTAGAGGACCGGCCGCCCGCCCGGATCGCCGCATTGATAGAGTTGCATCCTGTAGCCGCTGCCCATGTCGAGCACATCGTCGTTCAGATCGACTGCGCCGGGATGCCCACCCAGCCGTGACTGGTTACCGCGATCAATCAGGAAGGCGACCAGCCGGATCAGATCCACCTGTCCCGGCGCGCCCGTCTTGGCCAGAACCGATTTCGCCTGGTTGCGGACCGTATGTTCCGATCGACCGGATATCTGTGCAATCTCGCGAAGGCTGCGCCCTTCCATCAGGTTGCGCACGATCTCGATCTCGGCAGGTGAAAGTCCGAACGAACCCACCAGCACCCGTTCGGCGGCCGGCGTCCATTGGTAATCGAGCCCCTCGATCATCACCTGGCCGTTCCCCTCGGGGCTGCTGATCACCCGCGCGATCAGGTGGCGCGGACGCAGATCGGTGGTCAGCACAACCTGCGGGATCCTGATGTCGCCCGACCGCGCGGCCCCGACCATACGATCCAGCATCTGTTCGCCACTCGAGGCAAGATGCGCGGCGAGCTGCGTCAGATCCGAAGCCCCGCCCAGCAACTCGCGCGCCTGAGCGCTGGCCGCGCGTATCTTGCGATCGGGGCCGGCCAGAATCACATGTCCCGGCGCCCCCTCGACCCGACGCTCCATCTCGGATTGCGGCGCCTTTCGGCCCAGTTGCTCCAGAATGACATGCGCGCGCTGGAAATGCTGTTGCAGCTCGGAATCTACCGCGACCCCTGCCGTCGCAGCTGTGAAACTATCGGCGGCCAGCTCGGCATCGCGGGTCATCATGCCGATATGCGATTCCCAGATCTCCATGACGTCTTCGTAGAGATCGGGCCGCAACACCGTCTCGTAAATCGCCGTAATGACCTGCTCGCGGCTTGGCGGCGTGTGGTATATGGACTCGTCCCGGATCGCGCTTCTCCCTTGGCCTACTATACAGCTAGTTCAACCTTGACAGCTGACAATCACCCGAACGGGTCAGGGAGAAAAAACGAAATTCTTCTGCAACCGCGAAAAATGACCCAAATGGGTCATGTGACGAAAAAATCTTCGTGGCAGACAGGTCTTACCGTTCAGTGAGTGAGTGGTGTTTTGATCAAGTCCGGCGCGGTCGCCTGTCCCCATGACGGTATCTGCGCTCATTCTTCCGGTTCTGCCGTCCCGCCCCAAGCGGGACGGCAATTTCTTTTGCAGGCTGCGTCAGGCGCTGCCGATCCGCTGCGGGCACGAACAGGCATGAGCGGCGCATTCCATCTCGAGCGTGACATGGGCGATGTCGTGCCGTTCCTCCAGCAAGGCCTTGACCCGCGTCTTGATTGCATCGGCCTGATCCCAGGCGCCGGGTGCAATCACCAGATGCGCGCTGAGCGCGGCGGTATTCTCTTGCAGGCTCCACAGATGCAGGTGATGCAACGATTGCACGCCCTCAACAGCTTCGATTTCCTGCGCCACGCCCTCGGGGTCGTAGCCCGGCGGCGTGCCCAGCATCAGCACCGCGATCGCGGCGCCGATCTCGACCCTGACATGCCACAGGATATAGGCCGCAATCATCAGCGTCACCAGCGGATCGACCCAGGTCCAGCCAAACCAGATCACCGCGCTGCCTGCCACGATCACCGCAACCGAGCCCAGCGCATCGGCCAGATTGTGCAAAAAGGCGGCCCGGATATTCATCGAGGTCTTGGCCATCGACCAGGTCAGCGCCGCCGTCACCAGATCGATGACGAGCGCCAGCGCGGCGATCCAGACCACCAGCCAGCCGTCGATGGGCTGCGGATCGAGAAAGCGCATGATCCCCTCGTAAACAAGGTAGAGCGCCAGCACGATCAGGGTGGTATAGTTGATCAGTGCCGCGATCACCTCGGCACGACCATAGCCATAGCTCATCCGCGCATCTGCGGGGCGCCGGGCGATGCGCCGGGCGCCAAAGGCGATGATCAGCGCCACCGCGTCCGAGAAGTTGTGCAGCGCATCGGCGATCAGCGCCAGCGAGCCCGACAAGAGCCCACCCACCACCTGGGCAAGGGTGAGCACCATGTTGACCGCGATGGCCCAAGCAATGCGCGCATCGCCTGCTGATGGGTCGATGTGATGGTGGTGGTGCCCGCGGGTATGAGTATGGGCCGATGCGGCCTCATGGTCATGTGGCATGAGAAAGCGTTCCTGATTCCGGTTCGCTTTCTCACCTAATTGCTACAGGGGCTGTAGGTTCAAGAGGCGATCTGACTTCTTACCCCAGGGCGGCGCGAATCTTTTCAGCCTGTTCGGCAATCACCGCCATGTCACCCATCTGCCCCGGCGGGCGCAGGCGCTCGCCTTCGTGGCGTGGCAGGACATGGAAATGTAGGTGGAACACCTCTTGCCCGCCCGCCGCTTCGTTGAACTGCTGGATGGTCACGCCCTCGGCACCGAAGGCGGCCATCACCGCATGGCTCAGCTTTTGCACCGTCGCCATCACGGCGGCCAGCTGCGCGGGGCTGGCATCCAGCAGGTTGCGGCAGGGCGTCTTGGGGATCACCAGAAGATGCCCGTCGGCCCGCGGCATGATATCCATGAAGGCAAGCGTGTCGCCATCCTCATAGACCCGGGTCGAGGGGATCTCGCCCCTGAGGATCTTGGCAAAGATATTGTCGGGATCATAGGCCATGGTCATCCGTCCTGTTCTGTACGTCGCCCGAGTAGTGGGCGAGGCATCCGATCGGGTCAAGCCGCCGCCATGGGTTCTTGCCGCCCCAACGGACCCCGGGTCGTGCGGCATCTCAGGGGAACCGAAAGGAAGGCAGAGGGCATGAGCGGGTCCGCTCTTGATTAGGTTCGATATCGAACCATATATAGCTCCACATCGAACCTAAGGAGCTTTCCCATGAAACGTAGAGGTTTTCTGAAACTTGCAGGTGGCGGCGTCATACTCGCGGCAGGCGGAGCGGCGTTGTTCGCGGCAACCCGCAGCCCGGGCAAGGCGCTCGCACCTTGGGCGATTGCAGGTGGAGCCGCCTATGCCGACCCGCGGATGAACGCGTTGTCTTATGCTATTCTCGCCCCAAACCCGCATAACCGGCAGCCCTGGCTGGTCTCGCTGGAGGGCGAGCATACCGCCGTTCTGCGCTTTGATACCGAACGACAGCTGCCCCATACGGACCCGTTCGACCGGCAATTGACGATCGGCCTGGGCTGCTTCCTCGAACTGATGGTGATGGCGGCACAGGCAAACGGGTATGCCGTCACGCTCGACCTGTTCCCCGATGGCAGTTCCGAAACCGGCCTTGACGACCGGATCGTGGCCCGGGCCCGGTTCAGGGAGGATTCGTCGCTGGCACCTGACCCGCTCTGGCCTTATGTGCTGGCGCGGCGCTCGAACAAGGAACCCTTCGACACCGAGCGCGCGGTGTCCGCGACCGACCTCGACGCGCTCCTTGCCAGCACGAAACATGGCACCCGCCTCGGCGGGTCGGTCGCCCCGGACGAGATCGGCTTTTGGCGCGAGTTGTCGGCGCAGGCCCTGCGGATCGAAATCGAAACCCCGCGGACCTACAAGGAAAGCGTCGAGTTGTTCCGCATCGGCAAGGCGGAAATCAACGAGAACCCGGACGGGATCGACTTTTCCGGCCCGATGTTCGAATCCCTCCGGCTGGCGGGTCTTTTCGACCGCAACGTCGCGCTGGACACCGGCTCGGTGGCCTATTCGCAGGGGATCGAGGCTGTCATGGACAATTGCCTCAGTGCCATGGGACATATCTGGATGACCACCGCCGCCAACACCCGTATGGATCAGATCGCCGCCGGTCGTGACTGGTTGCGGGCCAACCTGGCCGTGACCCGGGCCGGTCTGGGCATGCAACCGCTCAGCCAGGCCTTGCAGGAATACCCGGAGATGGCGGAGCTGTATCACCGGGTTCACAACCGGCTGGCGCCGGATGGCGGCACGGTTCAAATGCTGGCGCGCATTGGCTATGGTCCGGATATTCCGGTCAGCCCCCGCTGGCCGATCGAGGCAAAGATGGTAACGGATTGAGCAAGAACGACAAAAGCGGCGAAGTTTCGGCAAGCGATATCTTCGCCTTTTTCAACGAGATCGGGATCATCAACCAGCTGTCCTCGACATTGCTGGCGCGGACACTGCCGCAGGGGGTCCACCCGTCGCATTTTGGGATCGTCAACCACCTGTACCGGCTGGGAGACGGCAAGACACCGATCAGCATCGCATCCGCGATGCAGGTCTCGAAGAACACCATGACCCATTCGCTCAGGGTACTGGTGGACCATGGCCTTGTCACCGTGGTTCCCAACCCCGGTGACGCGCGTGGCAAGCTGGTGTTTCTGACGCCCGAGGGGCGGCGCTTTCGCGAGGAGTCTATCCAGCGCGTCACCGCGCGCTTTGGGCATCTGTTCAAGCCCGAACATGTCGAGGCGATGCTGCGCATCCGCGAGGATCTGAGCAGTATCCGCCGCCATCTCGACGAAAACCGCTGATCCTGTCTGCCAATGGCGGCACCTCTCGGTCGCATGTTGTCTTGCCGGTCCGTTTCGCGCCCGAAAGGCGGCCCAAGGCGGCAAGAGCGGTCGTCATTCAAGAGGGGTGCGGCCATTTATCTTGATCCAGATCAAACTCCGCCATTGATGCGCCCTGCCTCACATTCTAAAACCGCAAGGAATCCGCGCGGCCCGGAGCGTTTCGGCTGTGCGTAGAAATCTGCAAGGAGGCACCTAAATGGCAGACGCAGCCATTCATGGTCACGGGCATGAGGACAATCGCGGCTTCTTCACCCGCTGGTTCATGTCGACCAACCACAAGGATATCGGGATCCTGTACCTGATCTTTTCGGCGCTGGCCGGTCTGATCTCGGTGCTGATGACCGTCTACATGCGGCTCGAACTGATGGAGCCGGGTGTTCAGTACATGTGTCTGGAAGGCTTCATGGCCGATCCCTGCACGCCGAACGGCCATCTGTGGAACGTGATGATTACCTATCACGGCGTCCTGATGATGTTCTTTGTCGTCATTCCGGCCCTGTTCGGCGGTTTCGGCAACTTCTTCATGCCGCTTCAGATCGGTGCGCCGGACATGGCGTTCCCGCGCATGAACAACCTCAGCTTCTGGCTCTATGTCGCCGGTACCTCGCTGGGTGTGGCCTCGATGCTGACGCCGGGTGGCAACGACCAGCTGGGTTCGGGCGTGGGCTGGGTTCTGTACCCGCCGCTGTCGACCACCGAAGGCGGCATGTCGATGGACCTGGCGATCTTCGCCGTGCACCTGTCGGGCGCCTCCTCGATCCTGGGTGCGATCAACATGATCACCACCTTCCTGAACATGCGTGCCCCCGGCATGACCCTGTTCAAGGTGCCGCTGTTCTCGTGGTCGATCTTCGTGACCTCGTGGCTGATCCTGCTGTCGCTGCCGGTTCTGGCCGGCGCCATCACCATGCTGCTGATGGACCGTAACTTCGGCTTCACCTTCTTTGACCCGGCCGGTGGCGGCGACCCGATCCTGTATCAGCACATCCTGTGGTTCTTCGGCCACCCGGAAGTGTACATCGTGATCCTGCCCGGTTTCGGCATCATCAGCCACGTGATCGCCACCTTCGCGCGCAAGCCCGTCTTCGGCTATCTGCCGATGGTCTGGGCGATCATCGCGATCGGTGTTCTGGGCTTTGTCGTCTGGGCGCACCACATGTACACCGTAGGCATGAGCCTCAACCAGCAGGCCTATTTCATGCTGGCCACCATGGTCATCGCGGTGCCGACCGGGGTGAAGGTGTTCAGCTGGATCGCCACCATGTGGGGCGGCTCGATCGAGTTCAAGACGCCGATGCTGTTCGCCTTCGGCTTCCTGTTCCTGTTCACCGTCGGCGGTGTGACCGGCGTGGTGCTCAGCCAGGCCTCGGTCGACCGGGCCTATCATGACACCTATTACGTGGTTGCCCACTTCCACTATGTGATGAGCCTGGGTGCCGTGTTCGCCATCTTTGCCGGCATGTATTTCTACTTTGCCAAGATGACGGGCCGCCAGTACTCCGAGTTCTGGGGCAAAATCCACTTCTGGATGTTCTTCATCGGCGCCAACCTGACCTTCTTCCCCCAGCACTTCCTGGGCCGTCAAGGCATGCCGCGTCGCTACATCGACTATCCGGAAGCCTTCGCCTATTGGAACAAGATCTCGTCCTATGGCGCGTTCATCTCGTTCGCCTCGTTCCTGCTGTTCTTCGGCATCGTGTTCTATGCGCTGTTCCGCGGCGCCCGCGAAAGCCGCAACAACTACTGGAACGAATATGCCGATACGCTGGAGTGGACCCTGCCCACCCCGCCGCCGGAACATACGTTCGAGACCCTGCCCAAGCAGGAAGACTGGGACAAAGGCCACGCACACTAAGCGCCTGAGCCAGAAAAACCAGAAAGGCCCCCGGCGCATCCGCGCGGGGGCCTTTTCCTTTTCTCTCGCCCTACCATCGCCCCTACCGGCAGGCGTTGCAAAATCTCAACGCCGGGCACGGCACCGACGCCGGTCCAAAACCGCAGGCTGTACATACCCCAGGATTTGTGGAGACTTTGTCAAAAAATAGAACAAGTTTCGAGGCAGTTCATGAAAGCGACCTGGAGCATCTTTTCCATGGTCAGGGAACCCGTTCACATCCTGCGCCGGTTTGTTGATCACAACCTGGACGCCGGTGCCAGCTATGTGCACCTCTTTTTCGACGACCCCGACGATCCAGCCATTGACACTTTCGCAAACCAGCCCGGGGTGATCGCCCAACGCTGTGGTGACGATTACTGGCAGAGCATGAACCGACGGCGTCCCCCCTTTGTCGAACGACGCCAGCTGCTCAACGGCCGTGTCGCCTATGATCGCTGTCTGACCGACTGGCAGGCCCATTTCGATGCCGACGAGTTGATGGTGACCGATGGGGCGCCCCTCGGCGCGCAACTGGCGACTGTCCCCGAAAGCTACCAGACCGCCCATCTGGGCACGCTGGAGCCGATGATCCCGCCCAAGGAACATGAGGGGCCAACTCCCTTTCGCCGCTCTGTCCGGCATCTGAAATTCCGCGCCCGGCGGCGTGTCTATGGCGATGACCTTCAGATCTTTCGCAACGGGCTGTTTGGGCATTACCAAGGGAAGTCGATCCTGCGCGCAGGGCTTGAGGGGTGGGGCCACGGCATTCACTTTCCACGCCCCCCGTCGCGTGAGACCAAGAATGCGGTCTTCAAGATGGACAATGCCTGGATCGCGCATATGCATTGCGAAAACCGCGATCTGTGGGTGAACCGGACGCTGAGGAAAATGAGCGACGGCACCTATAACCTGCGCACCGGAAACTACGAAATCCTGCGCCAGGTAGCCCCCGAGGCAGAACTGGAGAACCCCAGCGAACAGGACCTTCTGGAACTGCTATCGGGCTTCTACGACCGGGTCAGCGTGCTGTCCGAGGACCTGCGTGCGCGTATGGAGGCATTGGACCTGCTGCAATATCATCAGGTCGAACTCCTCGATTGAACCGTTGCTGCGGCAACGCGGGCTATGGACGGCGGCCGCGGTCGTGATACCTAAACGCCATGCCCTATGACTGGAAACGCACCGATACCCTGCAAGAGCTGCATCTGTGGCCGCACAACTCGTTGCCGCCGCGCGGAGCGGCCGCCTTGGTGCTGTCGATCTTTGCGCTTGGGGCACTCCCGCTGATCGCGGTCTTGGGGTCGCCACTGTTGTGGGGGTTGTTGCCGTTTCTTTTGCTGGCGGTCGCCGGGCTGTGGCTGGCCATCGAGATGAACTATCGCCAGCGCCGCATCCTCGAAATACTGACGCTCGACCCCGAACGCGCGCATTTGGTGCGCCACAACCCGCGCGGGGCGGTGCAGGAATGGGACTGCAACCGCTATTGGGCGCGCGCCACCATGCATGCCCATGGCGGGCCGGTGCCCCATTACGTGACCCTGCAGGGTGGCGGGCGCGAGGTCGAGATCGGGGCGTTTCTGTCCGAGGATGAACGCATCGCGCTCTACGACGATCTGCGGGACATGCTGGCGCGGTGATTGACAGGTCCGCCGCAGCAAGCTAGGCAAACGACATGCAACGGACACGCGCCTTTGTCAGCACCGTCTATTATCCGCCGTTCACATAACGGCGGCTGCATTTCCTGTTCACCCGCCGCGATCCGGCGGTCCGAACAGTTTCTCACTTGACCACATGACCCGGCATCGCGGCCCCTTCGGAGCCTGTCATGTCCTGTCACCTTACCTTTACCTCGGTCGGCCTCTTAGGTTTTGGCGCTTTTGGCCGCTTGATCGCGACGCATCTGACGCCGCATCTGCCCTGCCTGATCCATGACCCCGCCCTGCCCGATGGCATCAACCGCCCCGCCGGCGCACGGGCTGTCCCGCTGATCGAGGCGGCGGGCTGCGACCTGGTGATCCTGGCGATGCCCGTCGCGGGCATGGCCGAGGCCTGCCGCACCATCGCCCCGCATCTGCGCCCCGGTGCGGTGGTGGCCGATGTCGGCTCGGTCAAGATGACCCCGGCTGCGATCATGCAGGCGAACCTGCCCGGCCATGTGGCGCTGATCGGCACCCATCCCCTGTTCGGTCCGCAAAGCGCGCGGCACGGCATCGCCGGTCACAAGATCGCGCTTTGCCCCTTGCGGGGGCAGGCGCATCTGCCGGTGGCTGCCTTTCTGCGGGCGCGGCTGGGGCTGCGGGTGATCCTGACCACGCCCGAGGCACATGACCGCGAGGCCGCCACGGTACAGGGGCTGACCCATCTGATCGCCCAGGCGTTGAACCGGATGGGGCCGTTGCCCGACCGCATGACCACCGCCAGCTTCGATTTGCTGAAACAGGCGGTCGAGATGGTACGCCACGACCCGCCCGGCGTCTTGACCGCCATCGAAAGCGCCAATCCCTTTGCCCCGCGCGTGCGTGAAGAGTTCCTGAGCCTTATCGCGGGACTGGACCGCAGCTATGCGCGGCGACAATAGAAAAGGCCCGCGCGGGCGGGCCTTTCGATTGGTCCTCACAAAGTCGGATCAGCAATTTCCGGCGGCGCAGAGCTGATCCTTGACCATCGGGCCGACCTTGCCGAAATCCATCTGGCCGGTATAGCGCGCCTTCAACTCGCCCATCACCTTGCCCATATCGCGGATCGACCCGGCACCGGTGGCCGTGATCGCCGCGCGCACGGCGTTCTCGACCTCGTCCTCGTCCAGCTGCTTGGGCAGGAACTCCTCGATCACCGCGATCTCCTGACGCTCGCGCTCGGCCAGATCCAGCCGCCCGCCCTCTTCATAGGCGCGCGCGCTTTCCTGGCGCTGCTTGGTCATCTTGCCCAGAATGGCCAGAACCTCGGCATCGCCGCAACAGGCGGCCTCTTCATCGCCGCTGCCACGCACCGCGATATCGCGATCCTTGATCGCCGCATTGATCAGACGCAGGGTCGACAGCCGTTCGGCGGCCTTGTCCTTCATCGCCTGTTTCAGCGCGGTATTCACACGTGCCCGCATATCCATCAGAACTGCCCATCCCCTGACATTGTTCAAGTTCCCGAACATAGCGAAAGAAAAAGCACGACACAACCGGGGTGATATATCGTTAAGTCATTGAAAAACAACAAAAGCGCAAAAATTGATCAGGGTTGACCCAGGGCCACAAGACCCTTAGGTATGCGCCGATTTACCCAGAGATAGAGAGTCGCGCCATGGCCCAGAACCCCCTGTCCAAGCCCACCGCATGCCTGGTTCTGGCCGATGGAACAGTGTTTTACGGCACCGGCTTCGGCGCCACCGGCCAGACCGTGGCCGAGTTGTGTTTCAACACCGCGATGACCGGTTATCAGGAAATCATGACCGACCCGTCCTATGCCGGCCAGATCGTGACCTTCACCTTCCCCCATATCGGCAATGTGGGCGTCACCCCCGAGGATGACGAGACGGCCAACCCGGTGGCCGCCGGGATGGTGGTGAAATGGGACCCGACGCAACCGTCCAACTGGCGCGCTGCCGAAGAGCTCAAGGGCTGGCTGGCCCGGCGCGGCAGGATCGCCATTGGCGGTGTCGATACCCGCCGCCTGACCCGCGCCATTCGCCAGCAGGGCGCGCCGCATGTGGCCTTGGCCCATGACCCCGATGGAAAATTCGACCTTGCCGCGCTGGTCGCTGCGGCGCGCGGCTTTGCCGGGCTCGAAGGCATGGACCTGGCCAAGGACGTGACCTGTGCCCAATCCTATCGCTGGGACGAGATGCGCTGGGCCTGGCCCGAGGGTTATGCCCGGCAGGAGGCGCCCAAGCACAAGGTGGTCGCCATCGACTATGGTGCCAAGCGCAACATCCTGCGCTGCCTCGCCTCGGCAGGTTGTGACGTGACCGTGCTGCCCGCCACCGCCACCGCGGCCGAGGTGCTGGCACATGCGCCCGACGGCGTGTTCCTGTCGAACGGACCCGGCGACCCGGCGGCGACAGGTGAATATGCGGTGCCGATGATCCGCGAGATCCTCGATACCACCGCCCTGCCCGTCTTTGGCATCTGCCTCGGCCACCAGATGCTGGCGCTGGCGCTTGGCGGCCGCACCGTCAAGATGAACCACGGCCATCACGGAGCCAACCACCCGGTCAAGGATCTGGAAACCGGCAAGGTCGAGATCACCTCGATGAACCACGGCTTTGCCGTCGATGCGCAGAGCCTGCCCGAGGGCGTGGTGGAAACCCATCGCTCGCTGTTCGATGGCTCCAACTGCGGCATCCGCATGACCGAACGACCCGTCTTCTCGGTGCAATACCACCCCGAGGCCAGCCCCGGCCCGCAGGACAGTTTCTATCTGTTCGAACGCTTTGCCGAAGCGATGGACGCACAAAAGGCCGATGCCTGACAAAAAACCTGCAATCTCAGCCGGTTTTGTCTGCCATTAACGCTCTATTAACCTGAACTGCGCAACCCTGACTCCCGGAACGGTTGTCGGGGCTGCGCATCATGAGCGACCTACATCTCAGGCTAAGCTCTGCCAGCCTTGCGCATCCGGCGCCGGAACCGCACCTGCCTCTTGGCCGATACCTGGTGCGCAGCGGGGTGATCAGCCAGGCCCAGCTGGTGCAGGCCCTGCAAATGCAACTCTGGCTTGATGCGCCGATCGGTGAGATCCTGATCGCCGAGGGCTGGGCCGAACCCAATGACATCCTGCGCGCGCTGGCGCTTCAGAACGGGGTGCAATGGGTCGATCTGGCCGCTGATCCGCCTAGGGACGAGTTATGCGGGCTGATGCCTCACGATTTCTGGCTGCGTCATGGTGCAATTCCCTGGATGCGCCTGGGGCCCATGGTCATCGTCGCCACCGCACGCCCCGACCTGTTCGACCGGCTGCGCGCCGAGATGGCGCAAACGGGTATCCTGCTGATGCCGGCGCTTGCCAGCCGCGATCAGATCGACGCGGCATTGGCGCGACGCTATGCCGTCACCCTTGCGCAGCTGGCCGAAACCCGGGTCGCGCCGCGCTATAGCTGCCGGACCTGGAACTGGCGCAGCCGGATACCGGGCAGCCTGGCGCTGCTGGTTCTGCTGGGATTGCTTGTACTGGCGCCGGTACAGGGATTGACGCTGCTGTTCCTGACCGCCGTTCTGACCCTAGCGCTGTTTGCGGGGCTCAAGGCGGTTGCCCTGGTGGCCCATCTCATGAGCCAGTCGCATCTGACCGCACCGCATCCGCCCTCGCCCGGCACCGATATAAAGGGGGTGCGCCTGCCCAAGATCTCGATGCTGGTACCGCTCTACAAAGAGCGCGAGATTGCCACCGCACTGGTGGCCCGCCTCGGCCGCCTGACCTACCCAAAAGCGCTGCTGGACGTCATCCTGGTGTTGGAGGAGAAAGACGACGTCACCCGTCAGACCCTGGCCCAATGCACCCTGCCCGCCTGGATGCGGGTGATCGAGGTGCCCGGCCACAAGGGGCTGACAACCAAGCCCCGCGCGATGAACTATGCGCTCGATTTCTGCCGGGGCGAGATCATCGGCGTCTGGGATGCCGAAGATGCGCCGGTCGCTGACCAACTCGAACAGGTCGCGGCCCGGTTCGCCCAGGCGCCCGAAGAGGTGGTCTGCCTTCAAGGCATCCTGGATTACTACAACCCGCGCAGCAGCTGGCGGGCACGATGTTTCACCATCGAATATGCCAGCTGGTTCCGCATCGTGCTGCCGGGTATCGCCCGCCTGGGCCTGGTGGTGCCGCTGGGTGGCACGACGCTGTTCTTTCGCCGACGCGTGCTGGAGGAACTGGGCGGGTGGGACGCGCATAACGTGACCGAGGATGCCGATCTGGGTGTGCGCCTCTGCCGGGCCGGGTACCGGACCGAGCTGATCGACACGGTGACCTATGAAGAGGCGAATTACCGCTCCTGGCCCTGGGTCAAGCAGCGCTCGCGCTGGCTCAAGGGCTTCATGGTTACATATCTGGTGCATATGCGGGCACCGCTGCGGTTGTGGGCCGAGCTGGGCACGCGGCGCTTTCTGGGCGTACAGGCCTTCTTTCTAGGGACATTGGGCCAGTTCCTGCTGGCGCCCGTGCTGTGGTCCTTCTGGCTGATCCTGTTCGGCCTGCCCCACCCGCTGGACGATGTTCTGTCGGCCCCGGTCCTGATCCTGTGTACCGCCATCTTCGGGGCGACCGAGCTGCTGGGACTGGCGATCGGATTGGTCGCGGTCTCGGCGGCAGAGCGCCGATTCCTGATCCCCTGGACGCTGACCATGCCAGTTTATTTTCCTCTGGGCGTGCTGGCCGCCTACAAGGCGCTTTATGAATTGGTGGTGAATCCCTATTTCTGGGACAAGACCGAGCACGGTCAGGCCAGCGAGGAAAAACCGGCCCAGCTACCCGTCGCGACCGATGAACAGGTGCGGGAACAGGGTTTTCATTAAAACCCTGTTAACAGGATTTCTTCGAAATCCTGCCGTGGCCTCGTTCTCAGCGCCGTTCGCGGCTGTCGGCGTCCAGCTTCAATCGGGTCATGAACGCGATCGAGATATGGTCCTTGAGCGCCTTTTCGGCCCCATCCTCGTTGCGCGCGGCGATGGCCTCGACGATCCCCTTGTGCTCGCTCTGCGCGATCTCGCCGCGCCCTTCGGCGGCCAGCGAGGTGGTCGCCATCAACGCCATGGTCCGGTGCACCAGGTCAAGCTGCTGCACCAGATAACGGTTGTGCGAGGCCAGGTGGATCTGTTCGTGAAACCGCCGGTTGGCCCGACTCAACGCCTTGGGATTGCCCACCAGCTTGTCATCGGCCACCACCATCTCGCGCAGCACCGCGATCTCTTCGGCTGTGGCATGGCGCGCGGCCAGCCGCGCCGCCAGCCCCTCCAGCTCGCGCCGGACCTGATAAAGCTCTGCCATCTGGTTGTGATCCAGCGAGGCCACGATCATCGAACGCCCGTCGCGTTCCAGCAGCGACTGGGTCTCAAGTCGCTGCAGCGCCTCGCGGATCGGTGTGCGCGACACCCCGAACCGTTCGGCCAGTTCGCTTTCCACCAGCCGGTCGCCAGGCTTGTAGATGCCGCTGTCAATGGCTTCGAGGATCAGGTGATAGGCGTCTTTCTGCGCCGGGCGGCCCTGGGTCATTGCTGTTCTCTTCTCCCTGTTCGGACTTGTGTATCCGCCGGGACCCGCCCGGATCAACCCTGCCATTGCGCACACGCGCTATCTGCCCTAGATCCGGGCCATGGTGCGCGAAGCTTTCTCTCATGTGACGACCTGGGTGTTCGATCTGGACAACACCCTTTATCCGCCCGCGATGCGTCTGTTCGACCAGATCGAAGTGCGGATGACAGCCTATGTGATGGAGGCGCTCGGCGTCACCCGGGCCGAGGCCGACCGCCTGCGCGCGCACTATTGGCGGCAATACGGCACCACGCTCGCCGGGTTGATGCGCGAACACGGGCTCGACCCCGATCCCTATCTGGTGGCGGTGCATGAGGTGGACATGAGCCACATGACCCCCGACACCGCGCTGGCGAGCCATATCCGCGCCCTGCCCGGGCGCCGCATCGTCTATACCAACGGCTCGGCCCCCTATGCCGAGAGGGTGCTGGCCGCGCGCGGGCTGACAGGCCTCTTCGATGCCATCTATGGGGTCGAGCACGCGGGATACCGGCCCAAACCAGAGCGCGCCGCGTTTGAAGAGGTGTTCACCCGCGACGGGGTGATCCCCGAGCGCGCCGCCATGTTCGAGGACGACCCCCGCAACCTGACCGCCCCGCACGAGATGGGGATGCGCACGGTACATGTGGCCCCCGATCCGCACCCGGCGGAGCATATCCACCACCATACCGACGATCTGACCGCGTTTCTGTCCCGGCTGACCTGAGGGTGCTCAGTGCCCATCGCCCAGCACGGGCAGGAACCCACCGCTTTCGGGGTCGCGCCGCATCTCGTAATAGAACCAGCGCCGGTGCGCGGGCGCCTTTTCCTTACGAAAGGCGATCACTGCGTCGCGCCCGTCGGTGCGCAGGTTGATGGCCCCATAGACGCCCACGTTGCGGCGGAACACCTCGTCCAGCAGCTTGCGTTTGGCCGCGCGCATCTCTTTCAGCGCCGCCGCATCCGCCGCAGCGCCCTTGGCCAGCTCGGCCTCGATCCGCCCGTTCAGCCGGTCGAGTGCCGGGCGCAGGTCGTCGCGCTCGCGCTCTCGCGTCGATCGGAGCAGCTCGGTCGACAGCAGCAAGGGCCGCGCCCCGGCGCCCGTCTTGCCCAACAGGCCCAACAGGTCGGGGCGCGGATGAACGTGCCCCTCTTCATCGCCCGAGGACACCACATAGGCCGCCGGATGGGCGGCGAACAGAAACTCCTCGGTCACATCGGACGAGCCATGATGGCAGGTCTTCATCAGATCGACACCGAACCGCTCGGCAGCGGCCGAAATGGCTTCGGGCCTGGCGATCGCCTCCAGTTCGGTCTCAGTCGCCGCCAGCGGCAGCGAGACCGGCACATCACCATAATGCTGCATCAGAAAGCACTCGGCCGAAGTATTCAGGTCACCGCCGAACAGCACCCGGAACCCGTTGAAATCCAGCCGCAAAAGGACCGAATGGCCGTTCTTGGTCTTGCCCTCATCCATGGACCGCGACGTCGGCTTGTCACCAAAGGCGCGCAGACGCGGCTGGCCAGTGGCATCGGGTTCGACGACCGGCCCCAGAACCTCGATGGTGATCAGCCCGCCGTCAGCGGGAGCAAAGCCCGGCAGCCAGGCGCGCCCGTCTTCCTGCACCGCATGGGCGGTGGTCAGCGCGGTGACCGGGCCGATCCGGTCCGCCTCCAGCGCGGTCTGCATCAGCTTGGGATAGAGCTTGCGCCCGCGCCGGGCCGGATCGGACAGCAGCGTCCGCATCTGTGCGTCGGTCTCAACGATATCGGTCAGGAATCCGCCCTGTTCCGGCCCCAGCAGATCGTCGCCCATCCGTTCGACCAACCCACTGTGATAGACATGCTCGATCCGCAGGCGGCGGTTCTCGAAGATCGGCTGAAAACCGCGATAGTGGTCGGCATCCGGATGGGTGATGATGGCGGCATGGATCTGGCCCGAATTGTCGAAATCGCGGAACCGCCAGTTCAGAAACCCGTTGGTATTGCGCCCGATCCCGGCGTCGATCACCATCACCCGGGGCGGGTGATGGTGGCCCGGTTCGGTCAGGATACAGGCATCGCCCTGCCCGATGTCGAGAAAGATCAGCTCCAGCACGCGCTCGTCCTGCAACTCGGCGCGTTTCATCAGATAGGGTTTCTTGCCATAGCGGACATGGGTCCAGGTGGCGTCGACGGGATCGCGCACGTCGATCCAGTCGCCCCAAAGCACCTGTTTGACCTTGCGGCGGCTGGTTTTGCCGTTCTTTTCAACGTCACGGTAAAGGTAGCTGACCGGACCGCGCGCATATTTCAGCGTCATGGGAAATCTCCGCCCCCAATACAATTCCCGGATGATAACACAAAAGCAGAGTCGCCGCGCATCTCTGCTCCGCTCGGCGCGATCAGCGGCACCGCGCCGCAGGGGATGCGGCATCGCGCTGCACTGCGGCAAAAGGTGACCTTTAGACTCAGGTTCCAAAACCTATCTGCCCCCTGACAGATAGTTGAAAGGACCTGACATGAGCGCCATCGACCTGCCCCGCAACCTGCCCTTGGGCCAGCGCCTGCTGTTTTCCGTGCCTCTGCTGGGCCGCATCGCGAAGGAAGTGGCCTATGGCGACAGCGACAATATCTATTACGCCATTGTCGCCGGGCTCAGCCTGTGGGGCATCGCCATCCTGTTGTTCGGCATTCCGGGCCTCTACATTCCGGCGCTGGCGCTGGTTCCGGTGATCTGGGCGGTGCTGATCCTGATTACCCGCGGCTGAGTGCGCCGGACAGGATGTCGCTTGGCACCCCGGCGCGTTCCGGCATAGGGTGCCGCGCAACAGACGGAGCCTGCCCATGCACGAGAACTGTGACATCCTGATTTCCGGCGGTGGCATCGCCGGGCTGACCGCGGCGGCCGCCTTTGGCAGCGCTGGATTCTCTGTCATCTGCGTCGACCCGGCCCCGCCGGTGACCGAACGCGACGTGGACGGATCGGACATGCGCACCACCGCATTTCTGCAACCGGCGCAAGTGCTTCTGGAAAACTGCGGCCTCTGGGCCCGGCTGGCCGATCATGCAGCCCCCTTGCAGATCATGCGCATCATCGATGCGGGCGGCGCGGTGCCCGAACCGCGCGTGGTGCGCGATTTCAATGCCGCCGATCTGAGCGACAAGCCCTTTGGCTGGAACCTGCCCAACTGGCTGCTTCGGCGCGAGATGGTGGCGCGGCTGGCCGAACTGCCCAATGTGGATTTCCGCCCCGGCACCGCCACCAGCAGCCTGTTCACCCGCACCGCCGAGGCCCGCGTGGGGTTGAGCGATGGCAGCCGGGTGACCTGCAAGCTGGTGCTCGCCGCCGACGGGCGCAGCTCACCCATGCGCGAGGCGGCGGGGATCGGGGTCAAGACCACCCGCTATGGGCAAAAGGCACTGGCCTTTGCCGTCACCCACCCGATTGCGCATCAGAATGTCTCGACCGAGATCCACCGCTCGGGGGGGCCCTTCACCCTGGTGCCGCTGCCCGACTGGCAGGGGCAGCCTTCGTCTGCGGTGGTCTGGATGGAGCGTGGACCAAAGGCGCTGGAACTGCTGGAGATGGCGCCCGAGGCGTTTGAGGCGGCGATGACGGAACGGTCCTGCGGGTTGTTCGGGCCGCTGAAACTGGCCTCGCGCCGCACCATCTGGCCGATCATCAGCCAATCGGCAGAGCGGCTCTCGGGCGAGCGGATCGCGCTGATGGCCGAGGCAGCGCATGTGGTGCCGCCAATCGGCGCCCAAGGGTTGAACATGTCGCTGGGCGACCTGCGCACATTGCTGGAGCTGGCGCAGGCCCGGCCCGAGGGCCTGGGCGATGCGCAGATGCTGGCCGCCTATCACAAGGCGCGTCATGCCGAGATCGAGCTGAGGGTGAAGGGGATAGACCTGCTCAATCGCGCCTCGATGGTCGAGGCGCGTCCCTTGCGGGACGCGCGCGCGATGGGGCTCAACGCGCTTTATTCACTTGCCCCGGTCCGACGCACGCTGATGCAGATGGGTCTGGGCGTGCGGTGAGCCCCGGGGCGCTGCCCCGGACCCCGGAGTATTTTGGACCAGAAAGAAGCAGGTGTCAGAGCACCTGGTCGAGCACCCGCTTCAAGCGATCGATGGTGCCCTCGACATCATAGAGCTTGTCGAGACCGAAGAGGCCCAGCCGGAAGGTGCGGAAATCGGCCGGTTCATCGCATTGCAGCGGCACGCCAGCAGCGATCTGCATGCCCAGGGCGGCGAATTTCTTGCCGTTCTGGATCTCGGGATCGCTGGTATAGCTCACCACCACACCCGGAGCACCGAACCCTTCGGCGGCGACAGAGACGATGCCCTTGCGCTTGAGCAGCGCGCGCACGCCGTTGCCCAGCGCCCATTGCGCCTCGCGCAGTTTGTCGAAGCCGTAGTCGCGGGTTTCGGCCATGGTGTCACGAAAGGCGCGCAGCGCGTCGGTGGGCATGGTGGCGTGATAGGCATGGCCGCCGCCCTCATAGGCCTTCATGATGTCGCGCCATTTCTTCAGGTCGATGGCGAAACTGTCCGACTGCGTCTCGGCCAACCGTGCCTCTCCGCGTTCGGACAGCATCACCAGACCGGCGCAGGGTGACGCGCTCCAGCCCTTTTGCGGCGCCGAGATCAGCACATCCACGCCGGTTGCCTTCATATCGACCCAGACGCAGCCCGAGGCGATACAATCGAGCACCATCAGCGCGCCCACCTCGTGCGCGGCGGCCGCCATGGCGGTGATATAGTCATCGGGCAGGATCACCCCGGCGGCGGTTTCCACATGAGGGGCAAAGACCACATCGGGTTTCTGCTCTCGGATGGCCGCCACCACATCTTCGATCGGGGCCGGGGCAAAGGGTGCGGTGCTTTCATTGCCGCTGCGGCGGGCCTTCATCACCGTTGTCTCGGCAGTCAGACTGCCGGTCTCGATGATCTGGCTCCAACGATACGAGAACCAGCCGTTGCGCACCACCAGCACACGCGCACCACGCGCGAACTGGCGTGCGACCGCCTCCATCGCATAGGTGCCACCGCCGGGGATGACGGCCACGGCATCGGCATTGTAGACCGCAGCCAGCATGTCGGAAATGTCCCGCATCACCTGTTGAAAGGCCGTGGACATATGGTTGAGCGAACGGTCGGTGAAAACGACCGAGAATTCCTCGAGCCCATCGGGATCGACAGTATCCAGTAGTGCGGCCATGGTGGGCTCCTCTCCTTGTTCCGGGCTCTTTCATGGCCGCTCTACGACGCCGGGTAAAGGGGGGGCGCGCGGTCGGGCGTCTTGACCACGCGGGTGGAACCGGGGCTTTGCCCCGGACCCCAAGGTATTTTTGAACAGAAGAAAACGGATGATGCGCTGACTGTGCCCGGGGCCGCCATGCTCGGATGCTTGCGGGCAAGCACGGCGCCGTGACCTCCCAAGCGAATCGCTGCGGGCAGGGAATGGCGCGCAGGACGGACGCATTGAGGGCGTTCGAACGACCGGGTAGCGCGGCTGCAAAGAGATCAACCCTTCGTTGTGAAGCTGGGGGCGTGCCTGCGCCGGGCATCTTTGCCTCGTTAACCTCAACACGTTAACCTTAATACAGACGCTGTTCTTTCCCTGCATCGCATATGCGTGATGTTGACGGAGATATGACGCTACTTAGGGTCAACTCCCCTTTACTCTTTCCGAAAAATGCGGGCACAAACACGCACGGAATACAGGTAAAGGACCAGTTACCCTTGAAACAAAAGAAGCGAACCAGCTTTCATGCCGTCCGCGACGAGGTGAAACGCCGGATCGAAAGCCGGATTTGGCCGCAAGGGACATTGCTTCCAACCGAATCGGAACTCGCAGACGAGTTCGGCTGTGCACGCGCCACGGTCAACAGGGCCTTGCGCGAGCTGGCCGAGCAGGGATTTGTCGAGCGCAAACGCAAGAGCGGCACCCGGGTCAAGACAGCGCCGGTCCGGCAGGCCCGTTTCGAAATCTCGCTGGCCCGCCGCGTGGTCGAAGAACAGAATGCCCAGTACCGCTATGCGCTGGTCGAGCGGGCGGTGATCACCGCGCCCGCCTGGCTGGCCTCGCAACTGGGGATGCACGCCGGCACGCAGGTCCTGCACCTGCTGTGCATGCATTATGCCAACAACCAGCCCTTTCAGCTTGAAGAGCGCTGGGTCAGCCTGTCCGCCGTCCCGGCGATTGAACAGGCCGATCTGAGCCGGATCGGCCCGACCGAGTGGTTGCTGACCGCGATCCCCTTTACCGATGCCGAGATCGCCTTTGGCGCCATCGGCGCCGACGGGCGGCTGGCCGAGTTCCTGTCGACCTCGATCGGCATGCCGGTGATGCAGATGGAGCGCACCACCTGGCTCAAGGGCGAACCCGTGACCTTTGCACGTCTGACCCATCATCCCGGCTTTCGCATCCGGACCGAATATTAACCGATCGGGCCAGCCAGGCGTTCTTCGCTGAGCAGCACATTGGCCTCGACCTCGCCCGCGCCGGGCAGGGTCATGATGCGGCGGCGCAGGACGCGTTCGAAATCGCTGAGGTCGCGCGCCACCACGCGCAGGCGATAGTCGTAAAGGCCAAGCACATGTTCGACCGTCTGCACCTCGGGGATGGCGCTGACGGCGCGTTCGAAATCCTCGAGGCTGACGCGCCCCTTGCGCGCCAGCTTGACCCCCAGAAACACCGTGACGCCAAATCCCAGCGCCTCGGCGTTCAGGCGCAGGCGGCGGCCCTTGATCACGCCCGCCTCCTCCAGCCTGCGGATGCGCCGCCAGGTGGCGGGTTGCGACAGGCCGAACCGGCGCCCCAGCGCGCCCGCGCTTTGTGTTGCGTCCTGCGCCAGCGCGCGCAGCAGCTTGCGGTCGATCTCGTCCAGTTCGGTCATACCGGCAGCACCTCGTTGCGCTTGAGCCGCGCGATGTGCATCAGCGCCTCGATATCAGCGATATGCGGCAGGGTCAGGATGCGGTCGCGATAAAGCTGCTGGTAATGGGCCATGTCCCGCGCAATCACCGACAGGCGCACATCGACCCGGCCCAGAAAGGTCTGGATCTCGATCACCTCGGGCACCTTGCGCGCGGCCTCGATGAAATCGTCAAAGGCGCGCGGCTGGGTCTTGTCGAGCGTGACGCGCAGGCTGACCTCGACCGCAAAGCCCAACGCCGCCCAGTCGATCACCGCCTCTTGCCCCTGGATTATGCCGGCGGCCTGCATCTTTTCGATCCGCCGCCAGCACACACCCGAACTGATCCGGCAGCGCTCGGCCAATTCGGCGGCGCTCAGACTTGGGTCAGTCTGGTAATGGCGCAGGATGCGGCGGTCGATATCGTCGAGCATGATTTTTCCGAACTTTTGATATTTGACGAATTATCTTTCATCAAGTTGACGGAATCTCAACCTCAATCCTCTCGCACCTCGGCGTTTCAACAGATAGAAACGCGGCAATCGAAACAGAAAGGACCGGCATCATGCGCGTCTATTACGATCGTGACTGCGACATCAACCTGATCAAGGACAAGAAAGTGGCCATCCTGGGCTACGGCTCCCAGGGCCACGCCCACGCGCTGAACCTGCGTGACAGCGGCGCCAAGAACCTGGTCGTCGCCCTGCGCGAAGGCTCGGCCTCGGCCAAGAAAGCCGAAGGCGAAGGCCTGACCGTCATGGGCATCGCCGAAGCGGCGGCCTGGTGCGACGTGATCATGTTCACCATGCCCGACGAACTGCAGGCCGAGACCTACAAGAAATACGTGCATGACAACATCCGTCCGGGCGCGGCAATTGCCTTTGCCCACGGCCTGAACGTGCATTTCGGCCTGATCGAGCCCAAGGAAGGCGTCGACGTCATCATGATGGCGCCCAAGGGCCCCGGCCACACCGTGCGCGGCGAATACACCAAGGGCGGCGGCGTGCCCTGCCTGGTGGCCGTTCACACCGACGCCACCGGCAAGGCGCTGGAAACCGGCCTGTCCTATTGCTCGGCCATCGGCGGCGGCCGCTCGGGCATCATCGAGACCAACTTCCGCGAGGAATGCGAAACCGACCTGTTCGGCGAGCAGGCGGTTCTGTGCGGTGGCCTGGTCGAACTGATCCGCTGCGGGTTCGAGACTCTTGTCGAGGCGGGCTATGCCCCCGAGATGGCCTATTTCGAATGTCTGCACGAGGTGAAGCTGATCGTCGACCTGATCTATGAAGGCGGCATCGCCAACATGGATTACTCGATTTCGAACACCGCCGAATACGGCCAGTATGTCACCGGCCCGCGCATCCTGCCCTATGAGCAGACCAAGGCGTCGATGAAGGCGGTTCTGACCGACATCCAGCAGGGCAAGTTCGTGCGCGACTTCATGCTGGAAAACGCGGTTGGCCAGCCGACCATCAAGGCCTCGCGCCGCGCCAATGACGAGCACCAGATCGAGCAGGTCGGCCAGAAGCTGCGCGACATGATGCCCTGGATCTCGGCCGGCAAGATGGTCGACAAGTCGAAGAACTGATCCGGGTTCAGACCCATCGAGACGGGCGCCCCTGCGGCGCCCGTTTTCGTTCCCGGACGAAGCGTTCCGGATTGACCCCGGTATCGGAGCGGGGTCAAGTGAGCGCACCCCAGCGAAAGGCCATTCGTGACCCAATCCCCTGACATAACGGCGAAAAGCTGGGCCATGGTGGCGACGCTGGGCTTTGTCTGGGGCGGGACATTCCTGGTCAATGAACTCGCGCTTGAGGGGATCACGCCGTTCTGGCTGGCAGCCGGGCGGGTCTGTTTCGGGGCGCTGCTCAGCACGCTGGTCTGGCGCGCGATGGGCGGGCGGTTGTTCTCGGCACCACTCAGCCGGTCAGAGCGCAATTCGCTCGTGATCATCGCGCTGCTCAGTTCGGCGGTGCCCTTCTCGCTGATCGCCTGGGGTCAGCAATATGTGACGGCCGGGTTTACCGGTGTTTCGATGGCCTCAGTCGCGCTGATGGTGCTGCCGCTGGCGCATTTCTTTGTGCACGGCGAGCGGATGACCTGGCGCCGCGCGCTGGGGTTTGCCATCGGCTTCGCCGGGGTTGCGCTGCTGATGGGGGCGCAGGCGTTCGAGAGCAGCGGCGCGGCGCTGGAACTGCCCGGGCGGCTGGCCTGTCTGGCGGCCACCGCCTGTTACGCGGTGGCCTCGATCCTGCTGCGGCGGCTGCCCGCGGTCGATCCTGTCGGCCTGTCGACCGTGCTGTTGCTGATCGGGGTGGTCGCTGTGCTGCCGATGGCCTGGATCGCCGAAGGCCCGCCGCCCTCCACCGATCTGCGCACGCTGGGCCTGATCGTGTTTCTGGGCATGGTGCCCACGGCGGCGGCCAATCTGCTGCGCGTCACCCTGATCCGCAGCGCCGGGCCGGTATTCATGAGCCTGACCAACTATCAGGTGCCGGTCTGGTCGGTTCTGCTGGGCGCGGCCCTGCTGGGAGAGCCGCTGCCGCCGGTCTTGCTGTGGTCGCTGCTGCTGATCCTGACAGGGGTCGGGCTCAGCCAGTATGGCGCGCTCAGGCGCCTGTTCTCGCGTCAGTAACGGCCGATCTTCAGTTTCACCCGGTCCAGCACCTTGCCGTCGGCGCCCACCGCCTGCACCACCGCCTCGTAAGTGTTGCCACGTCCGCCCGAACAGGGCGGCAGATAGCCCTTGGAGGCGTATTCGCCGGTGCTGCGCGCCGGGGCCACAACCCGAACCCCGCCCGGCAGTTTCGCGGTCATGCCCGGCACCGCCGGCAGCTTGGCGCTGGCGCCCTTGACCGGATAGCCGATGGTGCCATGACCCCCCTTGCTGGAGAGCGGCTTGTAGCTTTTGTCGTTGTATTGAACGACCAGCATCACCGTGCCCGCGGGAATCCCCGCCACCTGCATCGGCGGCGTAGCGCCCTTGCCGCCCTGCAACTGGCAATGCTGGCCCTGGGGGATCTTCTTGCCGTCCCATGGCGGCAGCAGATCAACCGTCATTCCGGCATGGGCCATTCCGGCAGAAAGCAGAAAGGTACAGGTCAAAAAGGAACGAAGCATCCGGAAATCTCCCTCACTAATGTAGAGAGGATGCGCGAGGCCTTTTCCGGTTTCAAGCTTGAACCGCGTCGGCCACCGCCTCGACCACGCTGTCGACGGTCCGCTCCAGCAGCGCCTCGTCCTCGCATTCCGCCATCACCCGGATCAGCGGTTCGGTTCCTGACTTACGGATCAGCAGACGGCCCGTGCCATTCAGCACCCCCTCGGCCTCGGCAATGGCCGACTGGACCGAGGCTGTATCAAGCGGGGTCTGCCCCTTGGCAAACCGCACATTCTTGAGCAGTTGCGGCACCGGCACGAATTGCCGCACCAGTTCCGAAGAGGGCTGGCCCGAGCGCATCATCTCGCCCAGGAAATGCAATCCCGCCATCAACCCGTCGCCGGTGGTCGAAAAATCGCTCATCACGATATGCCCAGATTGCTCGCCGCCCAGGTTGAAGCCGCCTTCGCGCATACGCTCGACCACATAGCGGTCGCCAACTGCGGTGCGCTCCAGTCCGATGCCACGATCGCTCAGAAAGCGTTCCAGCCCCAGGTTCGACATCACGGTCGCCACCAGGGCGCCGCCCTGCAACTGGCCCTCGGCGGCCCAGCGCGCCGCCAGCAAGGCCATGATCTGGTCCCCGTCGGCGACGGTACCATGCTCGTCGAGCACGATGACCCGGTCCGCGTCGCCATCAAGGCAGATGCCCACATCCGCACCATGGGCCACCACCGCCTCGGCGGCGGTACGCGGGCAGGTCGAGCCGCAGCCGCGATTGATGTTGAGCCCGTCAGGCGAAGTGCCGATCGGCACCACATCGGCGCCGAGTTCCCACAGGATCTCGGGCGCGGTACGGTGGGCTGCACCATTAGCGCAGTCCACGACCACCTTGAGCCCGTCAAGCCGCAGCCCGCGCGTGAGCGAGGATTTGACCCGTTCACCATAGCGGAACCGTGCATCGTCCACCCGGCGCGCACGACCGATATTGTGCGCCTGTGCCAGCCGCACACCCGTTGCGACCATCTCCTCGATCTCCAACTCGGCCTGATCCGAAAGCTTGAACCCGTCGGGACCAAAGAACTTGATGCCATTGTCCTCGGCCGAATTGTGACTGGCCGAGATCATCACGCCCAGATCGGCCCGCATCGAACGAGTCATCAGGCCCACGGCAGGGGTGGGGACCGGCCCCAGCAGCAGCACGTTCATACCGGTCGAGGTGAGGCCGGCGGTCAGTGCGTTTTCGAACATGTAGCCCGACAGGCGGGTGTCCTTGCCGATGACAACACGGTGCACCCCCCCTGCCTCGCGACGGAAATAACGCCCGACAGCCGCCCCGATTCTGAGCGCCATTTCGGCGGTCATCGGATGAGTGTTGGCAGTGCCCCGCACCCCGTCGGTTCCGAACAGCTTACGCATGCCGCCTCACTTTCTTTTTACCACGAGCGGAGCAAGCTTTACCGGACCGCTGCCCACAGGCGCAAGGCCTGCGCGGTCTCAGCTACGTCGTGTACCCGCAAAATCTGGGCACCCTGCGCGAATCCGGCCAGACCAACGGCAATCGAGCCCGGCCCCCGCGCCTCGGCGCGCGGCTCCTTGCCGATCGTTCCGATGAAACGCTTGCGCGAAACGCCCAGCAGGATCGGGCAGCCGATGCCGTGGAACAGCGACAGGTTACGTAGCAGGGTCAGGTTGTGCTCTTGCGTCTTGCCGAACCCGATGCCCGGGTCGATCATGATCTGCCCCCGGTCCAGCCCGGCCGCGACCAGCCGCGCCACCTGCGCGGCCAGAAAGTCATACACATCCAGCAGCACATCATCGTATTGCGGATCCTGCTGCATGGTTGCCGGGTCACCCTGGGCATGCATGATGCAAACCGGGGTTCTGGTCTCGGCGCAGAGCGGGGCCAGTTCGTCATCGAAGGTAAAGCCCGAGACGTCGTTCACGACGCTCGCACCGGCAGCCAGCGCAGCCTCGGCCACCGCCGCCTTGCGGGTATCGATGGAAATCGCTGTCCCGGTTTCGGCGCGGATCGCCTCGATCACCGGCGCGGTGCGCTGTATCTCGTCCTCGGCGGGCACCTCGACCGCGCCGGGTCGGGTGGATTCTCCGCCAACATCCAGCAGGCTCACGCCTTGCGCCACCATCGCCAGCGCCGCGCGCCGGGCCGCCTCGACCCCGTAATGGCGCCCTCCGTCCGAGAAACTGTCAGGCGTGACATTCAGGATACCCATCAGGTGTGGGCGTCCCATGTCCAGTCCCGCCAACGCCGCGCGGGGGCCCGTCAGACGCTCCAGATACGGGGCCGGGATTTCGGTCGCGGGGACTATCCTTCCCGACTGCCCCCGGTGCAGATGCTCGGCATGGGTGAACCACAGGGCGCTGCCGGCCAGCGGCATCGCGCCCTGCGGGCGGGCTGCGCCCTGTTGTACCAGGGGGCGGTAATAGTCGGTCACAGGTCAGGCTGCTCCACCGGTACCGCACGCAACGGCACATCGGCCCCCTCGGGCAGCGACGCGCCGATCACCAGCATCTCGCCCGCCTCGAAAGTAGCGGCAAACCACGCGGCCAGCGCCACGGCGTTCGACGGTTTGGCCGAGGGGCCGTCAACCGCGTCGAGCACGATCTTGGAGGGTGCCCAGACGCAGATCTGGCCGTTCTTCATCGCCCAGTCCAGTTCGGTCCGGGTCGAGACCACCTTGCAGCGCAGATCGCGCGCCGCCAGCTGCCAGGCGTTCTGCTCGATCGCCAACAGGTCGATCCGGCGCTGGGTCATCGCATGACCGGTCTGTGGAACCGCAAGGTCCGACGCCCCGACACAGATGATCAGAGGACGGTCGCGTTGTTCCAGCTGGTCGATCCAGCCTTTGAGGTTATCCGACGCAATCGCCGCGTTGGACAGGTAGACAAGGCGCGGATGCGGCCGCAGATCCTCGGTCTGGTCCGCATGGAGCTTGTCGCGACCGCGCACGATCTCGACCCCCAACGCACCGGGGCCGCGATCCAGCTTCTCGATGCGGACAAAGGCGCGCACTGCCTGCGGCTCGTGCAGGATGAGCTCGGCCACGCGTTCGGCCAGCGTTTCAAGCAGGTTCAGCCGCTCTTCAGCCAGCGCGCGGGCAATTGCCTCGGTCACCCGGTCATAGGACAGGATACGGTCGACGTCGTCGTCGATGGGGCCGGTGAGCGGCATCACCTCGACCACGACGTTGAAACAGATCCGCTGCGTGGTGCCGCGTTCGGCCTGGAATGCGCCGATCTCGACCTCGACCACATGGTCACGCAGCGAGATACGGTCCAGCGGACCGCGCGATGCCGTCGCTTCGGAACGCTCCGAGGGATGGGCAAAGGCGAGGCGGATTTCGGAACTCATCTGGCGGGCCTTTCCGGGGTCGTGTCAGTCTGCCCTCAATAGGCGCAGATCCAGCCTATAGCAGGACGACATGCGCCGCACCAGTTATCGAATGCGTCATCAGGTGACGCGAAACCAGCTTGTCATGCCCGCAGCCGCATGGCCCAGCATGTGGCAATGCAACAGCCAGTCGCCCGGATTGTCGGCGACCAGCGCGATCTGCCGGGTCTCGCCCGGCGCCACCAGCACCGTATCGCGCCAGGGGCCAAGCTCTCCGTTCGGGGCAATCACCCGGAAATGGTGTCCGTGCAGGTGCATGCCATGGTCAAAGGCGGTTTCGTTGACGAATGCG
Source organism: Ruegeria sp. YKSF070 (assembly GCF_059612725.1). Classification (NCBI taxonomy): domain Bacteria; kingdom Pseudomonadati; phylum Pseudomonadota; class Alphaproteobacteria; order Rhodobacterales; family Roseobacteraceae; genus Ruegeria; species Ruegeria sp. YKSF070. The sequence continues at coordinate 79,701 of NZ_JBXWRD010000002.1, forward strand.
ATCCGGTGCAGGCTGCCGCGCGCCGCGTTCAGGAACGGGGTTTCGGGCCGGTCGGCCTGACCGTTCAGCGCCCAGAACCGGCCCAGCTGCGCCAGTTCGCGCCCGCTCAACTCGGTCTCGCCCAGCCGCGCGCTGTCGAGCCAGCGCATCGCGCCGCCCTCCAGCCGCATCTGGTGCAGCGGGCTGTCGGCCAACCCCTCGATCACCGGCAGCGGATTGGGCGGCAACGGCACAGGCGCCTCGCGGGTGGCACGCGCGCCCTGCCCCGCGACGTCGAACCGGCACAGGCCAAAACCACCGTCGCGCTCGATACTGAGAAGGCTGGCGGCGGTGCCGCTTTCGGCGGTGATGTCCACGATCAGGTCGGCCCGCTGCGCCGGCGCCAGCGGAAAGGCACCACTGACCGGCAGCGGTTCCTCCAGCGGCATCCCGTCCAGCGCCACGATCCAGCCCTGCATGCCGTCGAGTCCCAGCTCGAATACCCGTGCATTGGCCGCGTTGATCAGGCGCAGCCGCAGCCGCGCGCCCTGCCTTGCCGGATAGGCCGGGTCGAAACCGCCGTTCACCGTCAGCAGGTTGCCCAGTCGACCGGCATGGCTGAGGTCATGGCCATTGTCGAAATCGCCCGCCAGCGCGCCGGTTTCGGGGTCAAGCCGCCAGTCGTCCAGAACCAGCACCCATTCGCCGTCGATATCGGGCGCGTTGGGTTCATCGACGATCAGGGGGCCATGCAGACCGCGCGCCACCTGCTCCATCGACCGGTTGTGCGAATGGTACCAATAGGTGCCCGCGTCAGGCAGGGTGAAGTCATAATCGAAACTGCCACCCTGTGGCACCGCCTGTTGCGTCAGGCCGGGCACGCCGTCCATCGCATTGTCGATGCGGATGCCATGCCAATGCACGGCGGTCGGTTGCGGCAACTCATTCATCAGGCGGCGGCTGAGACGCGCACCCTGTGCGACCCGGATTTCAGGCCCGGGGGCGCCGCCCTCATAGCCCCAGATCGCGGTATCGGGATAGCCCTCTGGCGCGATCTGCTGGCGAGCCTCTCGCGCTGTCAGCGTGACCGGCCCGGCAACGGCGATACGCGGCAGCAGCGCGCTGGCTGCCACGGTTTTCAGAACATGTCGGCGAGTCAACAGCATTGCGGGCCTCCTTCATCGCCCGCAATATAGCCTTGCGCCAAGCCCCTTCCAGCAGGGTTCCAGCGCGGGTGCGTCAATCAGTTGCTCGCTGTGCGCTGACCATGCCGATAAAACAGGTGCACCCCGATCTTGGCCGTCTGGGTGAACCGGCGGGCCCAGCTGGGGCGCACGGCGGTGGTGTGGTAATAGGTGGCCCCATCCGTCAGGCTTTCGGCGGCCCCGTCCATGGCCAGGCGCGCAACCTTGGCGACCCGCTCATAGGCCTGTTTCTCGGCGATGACTTCCTTGCGCCCGTCGCAGGTATAGGTGAACTGGCACTGATACTTGCGTCCGGTTCCCTGCCGGATCACACCGCAGGGCGTGTTTGGAAAGCGCTCGCTCTCGACCCTGTTCAGGATCACTTCGGCCACCGCGAACTGGCCCTTAACTGTCTCGCCACGCGCCTCGAAATACAGGGCCTCGGCCAAACACTGCCATTGCTCGCCACCTTTGGCGCGCGGTTGCTGGTCGATCCACGAGCGCGAGAAGGTCACTTCGGTCAACGAGGCGTCTTCCTCGGCTTTGGGCGTCAGCGACTTGAGATAGTCGCGAAAGCTTTTTCCCTTGCGGGGTGCTTCGGCCTGCTCCACGGTTCCGAGGGCCTCTGGCCCGCGATCCGCAATTGCGAAATCCGGCAGCGCAATGGCAGCCGACAGCAAAACTGTCAGAACAAATCTATTCATCTTCTACCCCACATCAGGCGTCGCGCGCCGGTTCCTCCCCACTCGGCGCAGAAAGCCCATACTCCAGTCGGGCGCAAAGATCCAGTTTTTGCAAATTTGCAAGGGATTTCTGGGGTCGCTTCGCAAAAACGCAAGCCACGAGAGCGCCCCCAAAACCGCTATATTTTGACGTTCAAGTCGTTTGAAACACCAAGTTTATCCGAAATCGCCAGTTGCGCGGCGGCCAGTCGCGCCACCGGCACCCGAAAGGGGGAACAGGACACATAGTCGAACCCGGCGGCCCGGCAAAAGGCGATTGATTCGGGGTTTCCGCCATGTTCGCCGCAGACCGAAACGGTGACTCCGGGCTGCGCCCTGCGACCACGCTCGACACCCAGTTTCAGCAATTCCCCCACCCCGTCGCGATCGAGCACGTGGAACGGATCCTCCGAGAACACGCCCTGGCGGACATAGGCAGACATGAACCGTCCGGCATCGTCGCGCGACAGGCCATAGGTCATCTGGGTCAGGTCATTGGTGCCGAAGCTGAGGAACGAGGCACAGGCGGCGATCTCGTCGGCGCGCAAACACGCGCGCGGGGTTTCCACCATGACGCCCAGGCGATAGTCAAACTCCTGCCCGCGCTCCGAGGCGACAGCGGCGGCAACCGCGTCGATGCGGGCCTTGACCAGCTCCACCTCGCGCTTGGCAGAGACAAGCGGGATCATCACTTCGGGCACCACAGGTTCGCCCTTGCGGCTGGCCTCCAGCGTTGCCTCAAAGATGGCGCGGGCCTGCATGTCATAGATTTCAGGCACGGTGACGCCCAGCCGCACACCTCGCAGGCCCAACATGGGGTTGTATTCGCTCATAGCCTCGACCCGGCGGGTCACGTCGCTGACCGGCAGGTCCAGCGCCTCGGCCAGTTCACGCTGGCCGCTGCGGGTGGTGGGCAGGAATTCATGCAATGGCGGGTCAAATAGGCGGATGCAGACCGGCTTGCCCTCCATGATGCGGAAGAGTTGCACGAAATCCTCGCGCTGCATCGGCAGCAGCCGTTCCAGAACCGCCTTGCGCCCCGACGGGGTGGCGGCAAAGATCATCTCGCGCATCACTGTCAGGCGGCCGGGTTCAAAAAACATGTGCTCGGTCCGGCAGAGCCCGATCCCCTGCGCGTCGAAATTGCGCGCCGCCTGGGCATCGGCGGGTGTGTCGGCATTGGCGCGGATGCCGATATCGCGTTCGGCATCAGCCCAGGCCATCAGCGTCTGGAAGCTGTCATCCAGCGCCGCGTCGATCATCTCGGGTTCACCCGCCAGCACCTGTCCAGAACTTCCGTCGATGGTAAGAATATCACCGGTGCGGAACACCCGCCCATCGGGCGCCTTGATCATGCGGGCCTTGGTCTGGAACTCCATCTCGGACGCGCCCACGATACAGGGCAGGCCAAGGCCGCGCCCGATCACCGCCGCATGGCTCGTCATGCCACCCCGTTCGGTCAGCACCGCAACGGCGGCATGCATGCCGCGTACATCCTCGGGCGAGGTCTCGCGGCGCACCAGCACGCAAGGCTCGCCCCGCGCCGCGCTGGCCTGCGCCTCGGCGGCGGTGAACACGATCTTGCCGGTGGCCGCCCCCGGACTGGCGGCGATACCGGTGGTCAGCACGTCGCGCCGGGCCTGCGGGTGCACCTGCCGGTGCAACAATTCGTTCACTGAATGCGGGTCGATCCGCATGACCGCCTCTTGCTGCGGGATGATGCCATCCTCGGCCAGCCGCACCGCGATGCGCAGCGCCGCACGGGCGCTACGTGGCACCCGGACGCCGTCGAGGATGTGCACGCGTCCCGCCTCGATCACGAATTCGACCTGCATCTCCTCGCGCAACTTCTCGCGCATCAGCGCCGCGTGTTGCTTGAGCGCGGCAAAGGCCTCGGGCGCCACATCCTCAAGCGAGACGCCGCGCGGATCCTTCTCGAGATAAAGCGCCTCGGCCCCCGCCCCCAGCGCGTCGCGGCCCTGGCTCTGGCTCAGGTAGCGGCCGGTGATCTGCGGCAAGCCGGTGGCCGGTTCCACCAGTTGCAGCACGCCCGAGCCGCATTCACCCTGGCCAAGGCCGGGGATCATTTCCTGCACCACAAGGCCCAGCCCAGCATCGGCGGGCGCACCCTTGGCCTGACGCAACAGCCGGGCCGAGGTGCCCTCCCACGCGCGCGCCATCGAGCGCAACACAGCCGCCAGCTGTTCGCCCGGATCCTGCGGAAAGTTCTCGTCGGTCTCGTCTTCATAGGCGCGCAGCGACTGGCGCAGCCCCTCGCGCCCGTCGGCCTCGATCTCGTCGAACACGTCCGGGTCCAGACGGGCCACGTGAATTGCGAAGGTCTGCACGAAGCGCAGGTAGAGCGCCGCCGCCGCCTCGGCCCCCATCCTGTCGCTCAGTTCGACGAAACGGGCATCGTTCATGCCAATGTTCAGCACCGCGCCGGGCCCGCCCCAATCAGGGTCCTCGGAACTGGGCCGCACACAGAGCAAAGCGGTGGGTTCGAACTGGCCGACAATGGCCGCGATATCGGGCAACTGGCCTTGCGCGATGTCATGCACCGCCGAAAAGGAAAGCGCCACCGTCCGCGGCACCGGCAGGTCGAGGCGAACCAGACGTTGCAGGCATTTGGCGCGACCGCCATGGGTGCCTGTTGCCACCGGTGCGGTGGCGGTGATCAGCGTGGTGTTCGGATTATTCTGCACTGCGGCACCCCTCGTTTGCGTGCAGAATAAGGGCGTTTGAAGGCGGCGCAAGCGCCATGTGCGCACAGGCAGCGCCCATGGTTCCCGGGGCTATGAGTATTTGTGACCAGAAAGAAGCAGCAGGGCCGGACCCCGGCAGACCGAGCGCCCGACGAAGCCCTATGCGCGCTAAAGAGGGATGGCGCGCGTCGGGTGCCTCAACCGTCGATCCGCGTCAGATCGGCGACGCTGGAACAGACCTTGCGGATATGGCTGAGCAGGTTCAGACGGTTGCGGCGCACCACCTGATTGTCGGAATTGACCTGCACCTCTTCGAAGAAGGCATCGACCGGCGCACGCAGGGCGGCCATGGCCGTCATGGCGGCGGCGAAATCCTCGATCTTGAGCGCGGCGTCGATGGTTGCCTGAGCCTGCTCCAGCGCGGCAAACAGCGCCTTTTCGCTGTCGGCCTCTGCGAATTTGATATCGGCGCCAAAGGAGTATTCGACCCCGTCCTTTTCCTCGGCCTGGGTCAGGATGTTGTTGGCGCGCTTGAAGCCCTGCACCAGGTTCTCGCCATCCTCGGTGGCGATCACCGCGTTGAGCGCGCGGGCACGCTTGACCAGCAGATTGAGGTCATCGTTGCCCGCCATCGCGATACAGGCGTCGATCACGTCGTGGCGGATGCCCTCGTCGCGCAGGAAGACCTTGAGGCGGTCGTGGATGAAGGCGAGCAGGTCGGCGGAAAGATCGGGCACATCGCCGGCCAGCGCCTCGAGCGCGTCCGCATCACCCAGCTTCTCCTTGATCGTTTCAAAGGCAGCGCCGAAGACGCCGTGATCGGCGATTTCTTCGATCAGGTCGCGCAGGGCGGCCTCGCCGTTGCTGGCGTGGTACTTGTGGCGCAGCAATTGCGCGTCGATGGACCGATCAAGCGGCAGGCGCAGGTCGTTGGCCAGCACCAGCCGGATCACCCCCAGCGCCGCGCGGCGTAGGGCGAAGGGGTCTTTCGAGCCGGTGGGCTTTTCGTCGATGGCCCAAAAGCCGGTCAGCGTATCAAGCTTGTCGGCCAGCGCCACGGTGACAGAAAGCGGCGCGGTCGGCACGTCATCGGAGGGACCAAGCGGCGAGTAATGGTCCTGCGCCACGGCGGCGATGGCAGCGTCCTGACCTGAAGCGGCAACGTAATAGCGCCCCATAAGCCCCTGAAGTTCCGGGAATTCGAAGACCATCTCGGAACTCAGATCAGCCTTGGCCAGAGTTGCCGCCTGTGCTGCCTGCCCCGCATCCGCGCCAACAACCGGGGCCAGTTCGCGCGCCAGAGCGGCGATGCGGCGGATACGGTCGCCCTGGCTTCCCAGCTTGTTGTGGAAGGTCACGTTTTCCAGCGCGTCCGTCCAGTCGGTCATGCCCGCATGCGCCACGCGCAAATCATTGTCCCAGAAGAACTTGGCATCGGCCAGTCGCGCAGATAGCACCTTTTGGTTACCCGTCAGGATAGTGGCGCCATTGTCAGCGGTCTCGCGGTTGGCGACGGTGACAAACCGTTCGATCCGGCCGGTCTTGGGATTGCGGACCGAGAAGAACTTCTGATGTTCGCGCATGGAGGTTTGCAGTACCTCCGCCGGCAGGTCGAGGAACTCGGCGCCGATCTCCCCCATCAACACGACGGGCCATTCGACCAGGCCCGCGACCTCGGCCAAAAGCCCCTTGTCCTGGACCAGTTCCAGTCCTGCGGCAAATGCAAGGTTCTGGGCGTCGTTCCATATGTGGTCCGCCCGCTCTGTGGGGTCCAGTACCACAAAAGCGCGCTTCAGCTTGGCCTGATAGTTCTCGAAAGAGGTGACGGAAAACCGCGCCGGTGCCATGAAACGGTGGCCTGCGGTGCTGTCACCCGCCTTGATCCCGTCGATGTCGAGCGGCACCACCTCGGCCCCGGCCTCGGTGGTCAGGATGCACAGGATCGATTGCAACGGCCGCACCCAGCGCAAGGAGCCCGCACCCCAGCGCATCGACTTGGGCCAGGGGAAATTGCGAATGGTGTCTTCCAGCACCTCGGCCACGATCGCCGACGCCGAGCGGCCCGGCTTCTCGATGGTGGCAAACCAGATCGCACCTTTGGGCGTTTCCCGCTCTTCCAGCTGCTCACGAGTGATCCCGGCCCCGCGCAGAAATCCCTCGACCGCCTGTTCCGGGGCCCCGACCTTGGGGCCCTTGCGCTCTTCGCGCTGGGTGGGGCTTGCATCCAGCAGCCCCTCGACCGCCAGCACCAGACGGCGCGGGGTACTGAGCGCGGCGGCATGGGCATAGGTCAACCCCGCCTCGACCAGACCGTCGGTGATCCGCTTTTTCAGATCCTCACCGGCACGCGCCTGCATGCGGGCGGGGATTTCCTCGGAAAACAGTTCGATCAGCAGGTCGGGCATGGTCGGTCCTTAGAAATTGACGATCATCTGGATGACGACCGCATTGGCGATATCCACAAAGAAGGCGGATACAAGGGGGAGCACGATAAAGGCAAGAGGCGACGGGCCATAGCGCTTGGTCACGGCCGTCATATTTGCAATCGCGGTGGGGGTTGCGCCCAGCGCAAAGCCACCGAACCCCGCCGCCAGCACCGCCGCACGGTACCCCCCGCCCATGACCCGGAACAACACCAGCAGGATGAAGCCCAGGGCAAACAGCGTTTGCGCGGCGATGATCACCGCCAGCGCCAGGCCGGTCTCGGCAATGGTCCAGAGTTGCAGGCTCATCAGCGACATCGCCAGGAACGCGCCCAGCGCGAATTCCGAGATCAGCGCCAGCGTCGGCGTGCGCGAGACGCGCGGCAGATGCGGAAACAGGGCGGTGCGCAGGTTGCCGACTGCGATGGCAGACAACAGACAGGGCACGAAGAGCGGCAGTTTCAGGCCCAACTCCCCGATGCTTTCCTGCAGGCCATAGCCCAGCAGGATCGCCACGTTCAGCGTCAAGAGCACACGCATCAGCGACTTGTGGTCGATCTGCGGCGGCTCCTCGTCCATCTCGTTGGGCAGGCCAACCGTCAGCTCCTCGCCCGGGCGGTTCGGGGTCAGCTTGCGGCTCTTGACCAGATAGGTGGCGATCGGGCCGCCGATCAGCGCCGCGATCACCAGACCCAGCGTCGCCACCGCGACCCCCAGCTCGGTCGCCGCAGACAGGCCCGTCGCCCGTGCGACCTCGGGCGCCCAGGCAATGGCGGTGCCGTGCCCCCCGATCAGCGACGCCGAGCCGAACAAGACCCCCGCCTGTGCCGGGAACCCGAAGATCACCGCGCCCAGCACCCCGATCACGTTTTGCGCCAGAATGGTCAGCAGGGTCAGCACCAGGAGGATCGCCAGCGGTTTGCCGCCCGCGATCAGATCGCCAAGCCGCGCGTTCAGCCCGATGCCGGTAAAGAACAGAACCAGCAGGAAATCGCGCCCGGTCAGGTCAAAGACCAGTTCGATACCGAAGCGGGAATAAAGGCCCAGCACCACCAACGAGGCGAGCAAGCCGCCAGTCACCGGTTCGGGGATACTGAACCGTTCCAAAAACGGCAGCCGGTCGTTGATCCGCACACCGATCAGATAAACCGCAAGCCCCAGAGTCACGGTCATGAAGGCGGATATGTGCAGCGTCTCTGTCACCTGTCCCGAGCCGCCTCCTCAGTTCTTGGGCCGGGCTGGACATTCCTCGCCGACCACGGTGCCATCATAAGCTTTCTGCCCGCAATTGTTCAGCGCATGCCAGACATAGCCACGTCCGTCCTCGGTCACCGTCACGATCCGGTCGACTCCATAATGGATGTTCTTGGTCCCAAGAAACGCCCGCGCACGGCCGCTTTCCAGCGCCGCAGCAATCGCGGATGCGTCGTAGCAATCGAACCAGGCGGGCGCGGTCAGCGGTTCGGGCGTGGGAACGGGGTCATACGCCGCGCCCAACGCATCGAGGCTCAGTTCGGTGCGGAAACACGCACGATAGCGGATGGGCGAACTGTCGGCGTCGATGGCCTGGAACCCGTCATAGGCAATGGGCTGCGGTGTGCCGCCACCCAGCGGCACCAGCGCCACATCCTGCCCCGGCCTGCCCGTGACCTCGTAGTAGAAGCCATAGACCTGAAGGTAATACATCGACGCGCCGGCGGCCGCAGCACAGAGCAGCAGCACAATGACCAAGACCTTGCCTGTCATGGGTTTCTCCGATTGGGTGCCCGGACCCGATATCTGGTCCGTTCGAGATTGACCTTGCGGGCGGCGTGATGCGCCCCGATCCGGCCCGCCGGTTCTGCCCTGCCTGCCTCAGGCCGCAGCATACCCCCCGGCGGTCGTCTGCACAAACGCATCCGCGCATTGCTTGGCCAGCGCCCGCACCCGGCCGATATAGGCCTGCCGTTCGGTCACCGAGATCACGCCGCGCGCATCCAGCAGGTTGAAGATATGGCTGGCCTTGATGCACTGGTCATAAGCCGGATGCGCCATCACGATGCGCTTGCCGGTCTTGGGGTCGTCATGGGTTTGCGCCAGAATCGCGGCGCATTCGGCCTCGGCCTCTTCGAAATGCCTCAGCAGCACCTCGGTATTGGCCACGTCGAAGTTCCAGCGGGCATATTCCTCTTCGGTCTGCTTGAACACGTCGCCATAGGTCAGCGGAATCGGAGAGTGCGGGTCGTTGAAGGGCATGTCCATCACATGGTCGATCCCCAGCACATACATGGCAAGTCGCTCCAGACCGTAGGTCAGTTCGCCCGAGACCGGCGCGCAATCATACCCGCCCACCTGCTGAAAATAGGTGAACTGGCTCACCTCCATGCCGTCGCACCAAACCTCCCAGCCCAATCCCCAGGCGCCCAGCGTTGGGCTTTCCCAGTCATCCTCGACAAAACGGATATCATGAAGGTCCATATCGATTCCGATGGCCTGAAGGCTTCCCAGATAAAGGTCCTGGAGATCCGGCGGGCTGGGTTTGATCAACACCTGATACTGGTAGTAATGCTGCAACCGGTTGGGGTTCTCGCCATAGCGCCCATCGGTCGGGCGGCGCGAGGGCTGCACATAGGCCGCGGCCCAGGGCGCACTGCCCAACGCGCGCAGCGTGGTGGCAGGGTGGAAGGTACCCGCGCCGACCTCCATGTCATAGGGTTGCAGAATGGCACAGCCCTTGGACGCCCAATAGGTTTGCAGCCGCAGGATAATCTCCTGGAACGAGCGCGGAGCGGTAGGGGTCGGATGGGTCATGGCGGCCTCGGGCGCTGGATGGCGATAGGATCGCGCCTTTCCTATGCAACCGCCCCTCCAGCGTCAACGGCGCTTCTGCCCTGCGCCGGCCCGCCGCTGCGCTGATATCGCCACACCGGCCCATACCGCATGCCTGCCCCATGGCATTTGCCGGCAATTCCTGCATAACCTGCGAGGACGATACGTATTTGAAGGTACGAGACCCAACAATGATAAGACCGCTGATCGCCGTCCTTTCTCTTTTTTTTCTGATTTCCACAGCCGCGCAGGCCCAGCAATCCGCAAATGAGGTGGTCTGGGTCCAGATCGAGGCGCAACCCAATCTGCGAACGGCGCAAGAGCGCGCGCAGGCCTATGCCGCCGACCTGTCGGACGTGGCTGGTTTCTCGCTGGGCGGGGGCTGGTACGGGATCGTGCTGGGCCCCTATCTGCGGGACGATGCCGAACAGGTATTGCGGGTGTATCGGGCCGAGCGGCGCATCCCCGGTGACAGTTTCATCGCCCTGTCAAGCGCGCTGGGGCAACAGTTCTGGCCGGTGGGCTCGGATCTGCTGAACCGGGGCGCGGTTGTCGCGCCGGTCGAGCAGACCGCGCCCGAGCCGGTGGCCGAAGCTGCGCCACAGGTGCAACCGGAACCGGCGGACGAAACCCCTGCCCAGGCCCGCCGCAGCGAACAGGCGCTGAGCCGGGAAGAACGGCAAGCGTTGCAGATCGCGTTGCAGGCGGCCGGTTTTTACAATGCCGCAATCGACGGCGCCTTCGGCGCTGGCACCCGCCGGTCGATGGCCGACTGGCAGGGCTTCAACGGGTTCGAGGTGACCGGCGTGCTGACCACCCGCCAGCGCAAGGTGCTGATGGATCAGTATAACGCGCCGCTGATCTCGACGGGCATGGCGCGTCACCGCGACACCGCTACCGGGATCGAAATGGACCTGCCGCTGGGCGTGATCCGGTTCAGCCGCTACGAGGCGCCCTTTGCCCATTTCGACGCCTCTGACACGCTCGGCGCTCGGGTGCTGCTGATCAGTCAGCCCGGTGACAAGGCGACGCTCTACGGCCTCTATGACATCATGCAGACGCTGGAGATCGTGCCGCTGGACGGTCCGCGCGAACGACGCAGCGACAGCTTTACCCTCGAAGGACGCGGCAATGGCATCGTATCCTATACCGAGGCTGCGCTGAGTGGCGGCGAAATCAAGGGTTTTACCCTGATCTGGCCTACCGGCGACGAGGATCGCCGTACCAGGGTTCTGGATGCGATGCGGGCCAGCTTTACCCGCACCGAAGGAGTGCTGGACCCGGCGACGGGTGGCGATGCGGTACAAAACGTCGATCTGGTCTCGGGGCTGGAAATCCGCAAGCCGCGCTTGTCACGCTCGGGCTTCTATATCGATGGCAAGGGCACCGTGATAACCGTGGCCGAGGCGGTGCAGGGCTGCACCCGCGTAACGCTGGATGGAAGCTATGACGCGCGCGTGGTCGATACCGATGCCGGTCTGGGCGTGGCGGTGCTGCGGCCCGATCAGGCGCTTGCACCGATGGTGGTGGCCGGATTGGGCCGCGAGATGCCGCGCCTGGGCGCGGAGATCACGGTGGCGGGCTATGCCTACGAAGGTATCCTGGGCGCCCCGACACTGACCTTTGGCACGCTCGACGACGTCAAGGGCCTGCGCGGTGAAACCGAACTGGCGCGGTTGGGCCTGTTGCCGCAAACCGGCGATGCGGGCGGACCCGTGATCGACGACCAGGGCGCGGTGGTTGGCATGCTGCTGCCGGAGCCTGCAACCGGCCAGCAGTTGCCGCGCGGAGTAAGCTTTGCCGCCAAGGCGCAGGCCCTGCGCGACGTGCTCGCCGCTTCGGGAATGACCCCACGTGAGGCGGCGCCGACAGGACGGATCACTCCGGACGAACTGAACCGACGCGCCAGCGGCATGACGGTTCTTGTCAGCTGCTGGGATTGAGACCCGGCGTTCCGGCAAAGCCGGAATTTTGCAAAAATTCCGGCCTGGAAAACATCCGTTTTCCAGGCCGTTTTTCGTGACGAAAAACGGCTAACCCCGATCAGGCGCGCCAGAACTGCACGGTAAAGAGGACATAGACGGACATGACTTCGAGCCGCCCGATCAGCATGCCCACGCTCAGCATCCACTTGGCGGCATCGTTCAGCCCGGCGAAGTTGCCCGCCGGTCCGATCTGATCGCCCAGCCCCGGCCCTACATTTGCAATCGCTGTCGCGGCACCTGACAGCGCGGTGATGAAGTCGAGCCCGGTGAGCGCCAGCCCCCAGGCCAGAACGCCCATGGTCACGATGAAAAAGACAAAAAAGCTCATCACCGAGCCCAACACATCCGGCCCGATCGGACGACCCTGGAAGCGGGGCAGAAACACTCCGTGCGGGGTGCGGATCCGCTGCAACTGCACCTTGATCGAGGCGAAAAGCAGCTGATAGCGGAAGATCTTCACCGAACAGGCGGTCGATCCGGCGCAGCCACCGATCAGCCCGATGACAAAGAACATGGTGACCAGAAAACCGCCCCAGCCCATGTAATCAACGCTGGCATAGCCGGTGCCCGAGATGATTGACGTGATGTTGAACAACGCCTCGCGAAAGGCCTGTTCAACATGATGTGGAAACACCGTTGTCAAAACCACGGTGGTCATTCCGACCAGGATCGCGATCACGATGAGAAACACATGCACCTGGCTGTCGCGAAACAGCGGCGCCGAATGCCCGTTCACCATCTGCACATAGCGCACGAATGGCAGCGCCGCGAGGATCATGAAGACCGAGGCGGCATATTCCGGCAGACCTTGGAAAGTCCCAAATGAGGCGTCGTAATTCGAAAATCCACCGGTCGAGACCGTGGTCAGCGAATGCACCAGCGCGTCGAAGAAACTCATCCCCAGCGCGCCATAGACCAGGGCACAGGCAAAGGTCAGCGCTACGTAGATCACCGTGATCTGGCCCGCGATCTCCTGCGCGCGGGGCAGGATCTTGCCCATCGTGTCGAACCCTTCCGAGCGGAAGATCTGCATGCCCCCGACCCGCAATTCGGGCAGGAAGACCATCGCCACCACGATGATCCCGATGCCCCCCAGCCATTGCAGCACCCCGCGCCACAAGAGCAACCCGCGCGGCAACCCGTCCAGCCCCGAGATCACCGTAGACCCGGTGGTGGTCAGGCCCGACATCGCCTCGAAGAACGCATCGACAAAGCGCAGCTCCGTCGCGCCGAACATGAAAGGCAAGGCGCCGAACAGCGGCAGCGCCACCCAGACCAGCGTGGTCAGCAGAAAGGTCTGCTGGATGGTCAGCCCCTCGCGGACGCCATTGGCACAGCTCAGCGCAAGAATGCCCCCGGTCAGCACGGTTATCACACCGCTTTGCAGAAAGACCGGCCATTCGCCGCGCCCATCGATCAGGTCGGCGGCAAGCGGAAGCACCATGGTGGCGCCAAGAATGGCAACCAGCAGACCGATCACATATCCGACGGGGCGCATGTCCAACATGAGGCGCAGGGTTGGCGCCCCTCGGCGCCGGAGTCAAGCGGCTGCGCGCGTCACTTGTCCAAGGACTCTTCCTTGACCGGCAAGGGCGCCGGTGTCGCGGGCTTGCGCCGCTGACGGGGGGCCGGATGTGCTGCCGCGACCGGCGTCATCGGCTGTTTGGGTTCGGGCTCCTGCGCCATGGCGGACTTGGCGACCACTTCGGTTACCTCCGGCGCCTCGCCTGCTGCCTCCTGCTTTGACACCGGTTTCGCAGATGCCGGCTTCTTTTTCGTTGCAGGGGCCGAAGCGGCCGCCTGCAACGCCTGAACCTGCGCAAGCGGCGCATTGAGTGCTGCGCGGGACAGGATATGCATCACGCGCAACTGGTTGCTGATCGCATATCCGGCCAGCCGATAGGCGGCGGCCTGAACATGTAGCGGAGAGGTCATCTGTAGCATCGCCATCTTACTCCATCAGACAGATCGGGCGAATGCAGCATCCGGTCGGGAAGCGAGGCGGCCCGATAAGCGAATCTGCATCAAGGCCAGTCTACGTCACACAATCCGTGATTGCGTAGCAAAAATGCCGCAGCGCGGCATAAATCCGCCACCGCGCCGCCCGACTGTCCAAGAATGCGGCTATCCGACGTGGAACAGCGTGGTGAACAGGCGCGGGTCAATGCTGGCCGAGGCAAAGGTGGGCCCCTCGGTCAGGATCGACACCGCGTCATGGCTGTGCAGGCTTTCCTGGTGGCTGGCGATCACCCGGAAGTCGCCGACATGGTGATCGGCCTGCAACTCGGCACAGAACAACCGCGCCGCATCCTCGACAAAGATCGGATTGGCGGCATTCAGCTCGGCAAAGGCCTGCTCGTCCTCGCGCTTGACCATCACCTGGGTCTCGGTCGGTACTGCCCGGCGGCAGAGCGCGATCAGATCCTCGAACCACAGGCAATCGGCGTTGCAATCGACCACCACCGAAATCCGCGCCACCGAACGCTGTGAGTGCGGGGTGGCCAGCTGGCCGCGCGCCGAACGCGCGTGCTCACTCAGCTCCAGCGAACAGGGACAGGTCGAGGAATAGACATAGTCGAGATGTATGATCTTGAGCCGTTCGCCATCCTTTTCGACCAGCTCCAGCGCGATGTCGTAATACTGGTATCCCTCCAGCCCCGAGCGCAGGCTGCGCACCTTGTCGGGAAACGAGAACCGCATCTGGATGCGCGCGTCAAACGTGTCCAGATCGGTCATGTAGTCGTCCAGCGCCGCTTCCATCACCTCGAAACTGAAGGTGCGCTCGGCATGTTTGTAGAACGACCGCATGATGCGGGACATGTTGATGCCCTTCTTCTCGGCATCCAGGCTCACCGTGCCGGTCACCGAGGTTTCCAGCGTCAGATCGTCGCCGCCCTTGCGGTGAAACCGGATCGGCAAGCGGAAATTCGAGATGCCGACATGCTGGATCTGCTGCTTGGCGCCGCGGATAAGACTGGCGGGCCCGTTCTGCAAATCGGGCAGCGTGTCGCGATAGGCTTCGTCGGCAACGAAGTCCTGCGGATAGTGACGCGACAGGTCGGGATAGTTCGATGGCATGGCGCCGGGGATCAGTCTGGCCACCGCCGGGTCAAGCAGGCTGACCTCGGTCGCGCTCGCCTTGGCAGCCCAGCGCCTCAGCACGTCCAGCGCCGCCTCGGCCTCGTCCCGGTCCGGGGTGGGGTTCACATCGCGAGGGTGAATGTTCATGCCGTGCGTCCTCGATTGATCGCGGTTTCATAGCTGATCCCGCTCAGGGTTCCAATGCTCCCTGTTACGTAGAACATAGCAGACTGGATTTGTTTTTCCTGCAAAACCCACCGCTTCGATGTCCGAAACCGGCACAAAGCCCCTGCCGGTCGCAAAGCGCAGAGCAGGTTTTTTTAGTGGACGCGCGCCCGAATACCATCAGATTGAGTCAAACCCGCGGGGAGAGAACCAATGCACGATATCATCGATCTACATCGCTATCCGCTGGACCGGCCCGGCAGCTCTGACTGGCAGGCGCTGGTGGATCGCTGCCGTGCCGACCTTGCCACCAGGGGCATGTTCGACCTTGACGGCCTGATACCACTCGATATCGCCGCCAGCATGGTCGAGGCGATGATCCCGCGGTTTGCCAGCGACGCCTTCCTGCACGAACGCATGCACAACATCTATTTCAAGCCTGTCGAGGATTTGCCCCAGGATCACCCCGCGCTGCGGCAGTTCAGAACCGCCAACCGGACCTTGTGCGCCGACCAGATCATCGGATCCCCCCTGTTGCGCCTATATGAATGGCCGGAATTCGCCCTGTTCCTGGCCGCCGCACTGAACAAGACCGAATTGCATGTGATGGACGATCCGCTGGCGCGGGTAAATGTCATGGCCTATGGCGCGGGTCAGGCACTCAACTGGCATTTCGACCGGTCCGAATTTACAACAACGCTGTTGTTGCAGGCGCCTGAGGCCGGTGGCGGGTTTGAATACCGCACCGACCTGCGAAGCGAGACCGACCCAAATTACGACGGTGTCGCCCGCTTGTTGGCCGGGGATGACCCTGACAGCCAGATCGTGACACTCAGGCCCGGCACGCTCAACGTGTTCCGAGGCCGCAACACCGCCCACCGCGTCACGCCCGTCGAGGGCGCCCGCGCCCGCGTCATCGCGGTGTTTTCCTATTTCGAGCAACCCGGCGTGACCTTTACCGAGGCCGAGCGGACGGGCTTCTACGGGCGCGCAGGCTAGCACCAAGCCAGAGCAAAGATTTCCTTGCCGTAGGGCTGGTTGTTTGCAAACTTGCGATACCTCCGCGTCCAACGGGTTATCCATGCAACGCCGCCTGACCACCCTCGTCGCCGCCGATCTGGTGGGTTATTCGCGGCTGATGGCCGCGGACGAGGAAGGCACGGCAAACCGTCTGCGCCACCTGCGCGACACGGTGATCCTGCCCGGTCTGGCGGCTGGCGAAGGGCGCCTTGTCAAGACCATGGGCGACGGACTTCTGGCCGAGTTCCCCTCGCCCGTCGCGGCGGTACGGACGGTGACCGGCCTGCTAACCGAGCTTGCCGCTCATGAGGCGGACCAGCCCGAGGACCGCAGGATGCGGTTCCGGGTCGGGGTCAACCTCGGCGACGTGATCATCGACGGCGACGATGTGCTGGGCGATGGCGTCAACATCGCCGCCCGGCTGGAAAGCCTCGCCCCGCCCGGTGGCCTCTGCATCTCGCGTAGCGTTCACGACCAGGTGCGCGGCAAGGTCGAGGCCGAGTTCACCTCGCTCGGCCCGCAGATGGTCAAGAACATCCCCGACCCGGTCGAGGTCTGGCGCGCCGAACTGGAAACCACCGCGCCGGTCCCGAAAACGGAAACCCTGCGCCCCACCATCGCAATCCTGCCCTTCGACAACATGTCAACGGATCCCGACCAGGAGTTCCTGGCCGATGGCATCGTCGAGGACGTGATCACCGAACTCAGCCGTTTCCGATCGCTCTTCGTGATCGCCCGCAACTCGACCTTCGCCTACAAGGGCACCCACAAGGACATCCGCCAGATCGCCCGCGAACTGGACGTGCGTTACGTGGTCGAAGGTTCGGTCCGCCGCGCCGGCAACCGCCTGCGGGTCACCGCCCAGCTGATCGAGGCCGAGACCGGGCGCCATATCTGGGCCGACCGCTGGGACCGCACGATGGAAGACCTGTTCGACCTCCAGGACGAGCTGACCCGCGCCATCGTCTCCTGTGTCGAACCGGAACTCGGCGCGCATGAACGCGCCATGGCCCGGGCGAAACCGACGGGTAGCCTGACCGCCTGGGAGCTCTTCCAGCGCGCCAATGCCGCCTATCTCGGCGCCACCGAAGAAGGCTATGCCAATTGCCTCGAATGGTGCAGCCGCGCCGTCGAGATCGACCCGAATTTCGCGCTGCCACACAGCTTGCTGGGGCGGCTCCACTGGTACCGCTTGATGACCCGCCGCGCCACCGATGTCGAGGCCGAGATCAGGACCGGCCTTTTCCATTGCCACAGGGCCATCGAAATCGACGACCGCGAGGAACTGGGCTGGGTCGCCCTGACCTGTGTCCTGTCCTATGCAGGCCGCGAGTCCGATGCCCGCGCCGCCCTGAAAAAGGCCGAGGCGCTCAACCCGAACAACGCAACCGTTTCCCTCGCGCGCTGCATCTTCTGCCTGTTCCAGTCAGAGCCCGAAGCCGAACGCATGGAAGCCTCCGCGCGCAAGGCGCTGAGCCAGAGTCCGCGAGACCCGAATGCCTGGGCCTACCAGGCTTTTGTCGGTCACGCTCTCATGGTCAAGCACAGCGGTATGCATGCGCCCGAGGTGCGCGAAGCCTACGAGGCCGCCGCCGCCTATGAAAATGCCGAGAGCTGGGCGTCCTTCGTCTGCGCGATGTGCAATGCCGCACAAGGCCGGCCCGAGCAGGCACAAAGATACCTGGATCGAGTGCTGCAAATGCAGCCAGACTTCACCCTTTCAGGTTGGTTGGACGCCTTCAACACTCCAATTTCCGGTTTTATCAACCATCGCCACCGGGCAGAATTGGAAACCCTCGTCGCGATGGGCCTGCCGCGCGACTAGGACTCAGACCTGTTCCAGCGCCTTCCGCAGATCCGCCAGCAGATCGCCCGCGTCCTCCAGCCCGACCGAAAACCGGATCAGCCCCGCCGTGATCCCCAGCGCCGCGCGTTGATCCTCGCTCAGCCGCTGGTGCGTCGTGGTCGCCGGATGCGTGGCGATGGATTTCGCATCGCCCAGGTTGTTCGAGATCACCGGGATCGTCAGCGCGTTCAGAAAGCGGAACGCCGCCGCTTTGCCGCCCTTGATATCCAGCGACAGCACCGTGCCGCCCTTGCCGCCCAGTTGCGTCTGCACCAGCGCGTTCTGCGCATGGCTCCTTAGCCCGGGATAGAGCGTGCGCGCCAGCGCCGGATGCCCTTCCAGCGCCTCGGCCAGCTTCTGCGCGGTCTCGGCCTGCGCATTGACGCGCAACGCCATGGTCTCGATCCCCTTGAGCATGATCCAGGCGTTGAACGGGCTCAGCGCCCCGCCGGTATGTTTCAGATAGGGCTCCACCGTGCCCCGGATGAACTCGCGGCTGCCGATGATCACCCCGCCCAGCGCCCGGCCCTGCCCGTCGATATGCTTGGTCGCGGAATAGACTACCACATCGGCGCCCTGTTCGATGGCGCGCGAAAAGACCGGCGTCGAGAACACGTTGTCCACCACCACCTTGGCGCCCACCGCATGCGCAATCTCCGCCACGGCGGCGATGTCGATCACCTCCAGCGTCGGGTTCGACATGCTCTCAAAGAACACCGCCTTGGTGCCGGGCCGCACCGCCGCCCGCCATTGCTCCAGATCGGTGCCGTCGACGAATGTCACCTCGACCCCGTAGCGGGTCAGGATATTCTCAAGGATATAAAGGCAAGAGCCAAACAGCGCCTTGGCCGACACCACATGGTCGCCCGCCTTCAGCATCGACACCAGCGCGCCATTGACCGCCGCCATGCCCGAGGCGGTGGCAAAGGCGTCCTCGCCCCCTTCGAGCGCCGCGATGCGCTCTTCGAACATCGCCACCGTCGGATTGCCGTAACGGGCATAGATGAACTCATCCGGCCCGCAGTCGATGAACCGCGCCTCGGCCTGTTCGGCGGTCTCGTAAACAAAGCCCTGCGTCAGAAAGATCGCCTCGCTCACCTCGCCCCATTGGCTGCGGCGGGTGCCGCCATGGACCGCCTGTGTGCGCTTGCTCCAATCCGTGCTCATATCCGTTCCTTTCGGCCCCGGAACCAGAAGGGCAAAGAAAAACCCCAATCGCGGGTCAAGCGAAAGGGGGTCTTTCATCCTGACCTTTTAGCGGTGATGTTTAGCGTGGCCCGCAATCCGGTAACAAATCGCCACGTGGTTCCTGACACGGGGCTTTAGACCCGTGAAGCAGTTGCGTCAAGCCCGCGCGCATCGGATCGCGAAGCAGTCATCGATCTCGCGCCTCGAAACGGCGGGCGGAATTCTGCAAGAATTCCGAGACGGAAAACGGGCCGTTTTCCGAGCCGGTTTTCTTACGAAAACCGGCTCCGCCTAGGCACGCTCGACCGCCACCAATCCCAGTTCGCGCGCTGCCGCGCGCGAGAGGATACCGCTGTCCAACCCCTGCGGTTTCTGATAGCGGCGCACCGCGGCGCGGGTCCGGGCATCCATCTCACCACTTGGTGCGCCACGATAGAGGCCGCGCACCGCCAGCGCCCTTTGCAACGAGGCTATGAATTCCGGAGTCATTTCCTCGGCGCAAAGTGTTTCGAACCAGGTTTCCTTGCGCTCTCGCACGATCTCTTGCCGGGTCTCGGTCTTGTACACGGCGGGCCGCAGCACGCTGCCATCGCTCTGCACTTCGGCCGGTTGCAACATCACCTGATGGGTCACCGTTTCGATGATCGCGGGTGTCACCTGTTTGCCCCAGCAGGTGCCAGGCGCAGCCCCCGGTGGCGCTTCGGCGGTAAAGCGCGACACTTCCGGCTCGCGGAGCGCATCCACGTCCGGCAGGCCGGCGTTGCATGCGCTCAGGCCAAGAAAGGCCAGCGCACAGAAAAGGGCGGTTCGTGACGTCATGCTCGGGCCTCTGGGGCTTTTGCCGCACCTTACTCCATCTTGCCCCCCGCGCAAAGCCTCGAGGACCGGGGGTTGGGACGCCGCAAAAGCGGCTGACAGCGCACCGGCTGGCAAAACGGGCTGGCCAGACCTAAATGGCTTGGCTATTGGAGTCAGCGCAACGTCACAAAGGAACATCCGAGCCATGGCAAAGATCACCTATATCGAGCATAACGGCACCCAGCACACGGTCGAGGTCGCCAACGGCCTGACCGTGATGGAAGGTGCCCGCGACAACAACATCCCGGGCATCGAGGCCGATTGCGGCGGCGCCTGCGCCTGTTCCACCTGCCATGTCTATATCCATCCCGACTGGGTCGAGAAGCTGCCCGCCAAGGACGACATGGAAGAAGACATGCTCGATTTCGCCTACGAGCCCGATCCGGCCCGCTCGCGCCTGACCTGCCAGTTGAAGGTCACCGATGCGCTGGATGGCCTTGTCGTGCAGATGCCCGAAAAGCAGATCTGATGCCGGGGGTGCTGCCAGCGCTTGCGGAGACCATTTTTTCCGCTGGCGTCGCACGCACCCCTGACAAGGCGCCGCGTCGAACGTTGCGCCTCTTGCACTCTTTGTCCCGCGGCGCGGCTCTGATGGCGTGCCTGTGGCTGGCCCCAGCCAGCGCCTGGACCTGCGAGGCGCGCTATCCCGAACGGGGTCTGCCGGGGCGCGGGGCCGAGACGGCCTTTGACAACCGTACCGCTTCGGGCCGGCACGAGGACTGGGCGGCGCGTGACGCTCAGCTTCGGTTGCATGCCGCCTATGCGGTTGAAACCGACGAATACGGCCATGGCGTATTGGGCAGGCTCAGGGATGCCAAGGCGCTGACCATCCATGTCTTTCGTCCGGGCGACCCCCGGATCACCTGCCCGGCAGAGGCCACCCTGCCCGCCGGGGCGGTGTTCGAGGATATCGCGCCGCATCTGGCCGATCTGGATGGCGACGGCCTGCCCGAGGTGATCGCGGTGCGCAGCACCGTCACCGATGGCGCAAGGCTCGAGGTCTATGACCGCCGCGCCCGCCTCTTGGCCGCGACACCCCCCATCGGCACCCGAAACCGCTGGCTGGCGGTTCTGGGCGCTGCTGATCTGGACGGTGACGGGTTCATGGAAATCGCCTATGTCGACCGCCCGCACCTGGCCAAGGTCCTTCGCATCTGGCGCTACCGCGACGGTACCCTGACCGAGATCGCCGCCCTGCCCGGCCTGACCAATCACCGCATCGGCGAGGAATACATTTCCGGTGGCCTGCGCGACTGCGGCAGTGGCCCCGAAATCGTGCTGGCCAGCGCCGACTGGCGCCAGATCATCGCCCTGCGCCATGACGAGGACTGGCAAAGCCGGGCGATTGGCCGCTTTTCAACTAACGCGATTGCTGCCGAGCTCGCCTGTAAGCCCCTCTAACCACCCCTCACCCGGCAGACGGCACCACATGTTCGCCGCCAATATCGCCCAGCGACTGGAACAGGGCGGCGGTATTGCTGACCCCGAACTTCTTCAAGAGCCGCGCCCGGTGAACCTCGACCGTGCGATAGCTTAGGTCCAGCTCGCGCGCGATCTCCTTGCTGGTCTTTCCCTCGCCCAACAGCGAATAGACCTCGCGCTCGCGCCGACTCAAAGGCTGATAGCGGCGGATCTCGGAGAGGTCTGCAAAGGTCCAGACCGCACGCGCCAGCGGTTCCTCGGGGGTGAAGGTCTGGCCGCGCACTCGGCACCAGAACAGCTCGCCATCGCGACGCCGCATCACCCGCTCGTCCCAATAGAGATTGCCCTCGCCCAGATCCTTGTCGCCGCGATGCAGGATGTTCTGAAACTCCTCGTCCGAGGGGTAGAGGAATACGAACAGTCGATCCAGCAACTCCTCGCGCGCATAGCCGAACATGGAACAGAAGCGGTGATTGACCTCGCGGATCACCCGCGCTTCGGTCACCACGATCCCGACCGGCACCCAGTCAAAGGCCAGCCCGCGCAATTCGCGCGTGGCATAGGCGTTGTCCAACAGATCCTTGTCGACCGGTCCCGGCATGCCGTTCCTCCCTGTCCCGATCATATCGTGCGACCAAGGTGAATGAAAACCTCTCTCCGGGCCGCACCGCTCCCCCTTCATTTCGCGTCAAATACTCCGGGGGGCCGACAAAATTCGACGAATTTTGTAGGCGGGGGCAGCGCCCCCTTGCCCGGTCAGAGTGCACGCCAGCCGATATCGCGGCGATAGAATCCGCCCGGCCAGTCGATCGCCTCGACCATGGCATAGGCCCGGTCACGCGCCTCTTGCAGGCTGTCGCCCCGCGCCGTGACATTCAACACCCGGCCGCCGGTCGCGACGATCGCGCCCTCGCGTTCCGCGGTGCCCGCATGGAACACCATGTTGCGACTATCTTCGGGAAGCGCATCCAGGCCCCTGATCTCGCTGCCTTTCTCGTAGGAACCAGGATAACCGTTGGCCGCCATTACAACGGTGATCGCATGATCGTCGGCCCAGTTCACCCGCGCCTCGCCCAGACGGCCCTCGGCGGTGGCATGCATCAGGTCCATCGCCTGCGCGCCCAGCCGCAGCATCAGCACCTGGCATTCCGGGTCGCCGAAGCGGACATTGTATTCCACCAGACGCGGCGCGCCGTCCTTGATCATCAGCCCGGCATAGAGCACGCCCTGAAACGGCATGCCCCGCCGCGCCATCTCGGCCATGGTGGGGCGCACGATCTCGTCCATCGCGCGCGCCTCGACCTCGGCACTCAGCACCGGCGCCGGGGAATAAGCGCCCATGCCGCCGGTATTGAGGCCGGTATCGCCCTCGCCCACCCGCTTGTGGTCCTGCGCGGTGCCGATCGACAGCACTTCCTCGCCATCCACCAGCACGAAAAGCGAGGCTTCTTCACCTTCCATGAATTCCTCGATCACCACCTCGGCGCCCGCATCGCCAAAGGCACCTCCCAGCATGTCGTCGATGGCCGCCAGCGCGGTCGCCTCGTCCATCGCCACGATCACACCCTTGCCGGCGGCCAGACCGTCGGCCTTGATCACGATAGGCGCCCCTTGCGCCCGGATATAGGCCTTGGCCGGTTCGGCCTCGGTAAACCGCGCATAGCCTGCGGTGGGAGCACCGGCGGCATCGCAGATCTCCTTGGTGAAGCTCTTAGAGGCCTCCAGCCGCGCCGCCGCCGCCGAGGGACCAAAAACCAAAAACCCCGCCTCGCGTAGCCGCTCGGCCACCCCTGCGGCCAAAGGTGCCTCGGGGCCGATGATGACAAAGTCGATGGCGTTCTCCTCGGCAAATGTCGCCACAAGCCCGCCATCCATGATGTCCAGCTCGGCACATTCCGCGATCTGCGCGATCCCCGCATTACCCGGCGCCACGATCAGCTTGTCGCATTTGGGGTTCTGCATCACCGCCCAGGCCAGCGCATGTTCGCGCCCGCCGCTGCCGAGAATGAGGATGTTCATCGGGATCTCCACGCATTGCCGTCGGGCGCGGTCTACCCCCCGGAACCGCCCCCTGCAAGAGCGTCACCTTCACACCCTGCGCCTGGACAGGAAAAAACGGCCCGGCTAGGAACACAGCCCTGATTTCCTCAGTCCATCCACCAGAAGCGCGTTGTGTTCGGCCAGGCGATAGAGCCTCAGTCGGTCCGACACCAAACTGCCCAGGAAAGCAGGCGCAAAGTCAGCCAGTGCCTTGGCATGAGGCCGCGCCTGCTCTGGTCGGCCGAGATGGGTCGCCGCAGCAATCATCAAAGCCCGCCGGATCGGGGCACGTGGCGTCATCTCGATCGCCCGTTCGCCCCAATTCAGGACTTCGTCGAAATCACCTTCGGCAAAACTGGCCTGAGCAAGCGCCAGATAGGCGTCTCCGACCCAGACATCGGCATCCCTCGGCGACAGCCGCAGCGCCAGCAGTGCGTGCTCCCTCGCGTCTTCGGTTCGCCCTACCAGCGACTCGTGCCAGGCCATGAAGAAAAGGTTCAACGCAAAGTTCGGGTTCAGATCAAAGGCGCGTCCGAAATCGGCGGTGGCCGCGTCATAGTCCTGCCGGAAATGACGGACCATACCCCGCAACGTCAACGCTCTCGGGTCGGTTCGGTCGGTCTGAAACAGCCGATCCGCTGCGGCCTCTGCATGCGCCAGAGACACCTCGGGTGCGTCTCCGAACTGGTAGAGATACCGGAGCTTGAAGACAAAGGCCCGGATCCACAGAGCATCTGTATTGCTCGGATCAAGTTCCAGCGCCTTCTCCGCAATCTCAAGCACCTTTTCATGGCCCTCAGCGTCCGCAAAAGCACCATCCTGAAACACCGCCTGTGCCTTAAGCGCCAAATCGTAGGAGCTTATGTCAATCTCGCGCACGCGCCTCGCGCGCTCCAACTCGGCCTTGGTGATCTGCGGCGCTATTGCGCCAACCACGCGGCTGGTGATCTCGTCCTGCAACTCGAAAACGTCTTCGATATCGCGGTCGTACCGCTCTGCCCAGACATGAGCGCCGGTTTCGCAATCGATCAGTTGGGCTGTGATACGAACACGCTTTGCCGCGCGTCTCAGGCTGCCCTCGAGCATGTAACGCACACCAAGGTCTCGGGCTATTTCGCCATGCATGACCGGCCTGCCCTTGTAAGAGAAAGATGAATTGCGGGCGATCACGAACAGTTCGGGGAACCGCGACAGCGCGGTGATGATATCCTCGCTGACCCCGTCGCAGAAATATTCCTGTTCCGGGTCGGCAGACATGTTCTGGAATGCCAGCACCGCGATCGATGGTTTTTGCGGCACCAATACGCTCGCGGGGACCGTTGAGTGGGTCTCAGCACCGCCAAATTCGATTGCAAACGCGTGCACCGGGTCGGGAATGTTCTTCAACCTGAGCGCGCCCAAATCGACGAACGAAACCGCGGCCTTGCCTCGGACCTGGCGGCAGACATCCTCTGAAACGACGATCCCGCCGGCCTCGGCACGGGCTTCGAGGCGCGAGGCTATGTTCACGCCGTCGCCATAGATCTCGCCATCGTCGATCACGACATCCCCGACATGTATGCCGATGCGGTATGGGACGCGTTGGTCCGGCCCATCGGTCTCGGTGCGGTCAATCGACCGCTGTATAGCTACCGCCGCCTCAACCGCATTCACAGTACTGCCGAACAGCGCCAGAAGCCCGTCACCGGTCAGCTTGACGATCTCGCCTCCCGCCCGGGCGATTTCCGGATCGAGAATATCCCTGCGTAAGGCCTTCAGGCGCTTAATTGTCCCAGCTTCGTCGGCCGCCATTAACCGCGAATAGCCGACCATGTCGGCGGCAAAGATTGCTGCTAGCCGACGCGCCACCCGTAGCCCTTCGTTGCCAGCCAAGAAATGAACAGACCCCAATGTTAACTTTGACCGCTGTGCCATTGAAAGCCCTAAAAACGCCCGGCGACTGGGTTCATTCCCTTCTCGGACCGGCGGCTCCGCTCCAAAGCGGCCACAGTTGTCATCGTGGCCGGATCAAACGGTGAAGACACGCGCGTTGCGCGACCAGCTTGGCCTTCTTCGCCGACCCGTCTAGTCTGATCCGGCAGGCAAATCAGGACACGGACATGGACCTCCTCGACGACCCCCAACCGGGCCAGAACATGCCCGAATTCACCGTCACCGAGATCTCGGGCGAGGTGAAGCGCACGCTCGAGGGCAGCTTTGGCCGCATCCGGGTGCGCGGCGAGGTCGGGCGCGTTTTCAAGGCCCGGTCGGGACACCTTTATTACGACATCAAGGACGACCGAAACGTGCTGGCCTGCACCACCTGGAAGGGTCAGGTCGCCAGCCTGTCGGTGGTGCCCGAAGAGGGGTTGGAGGTCGTCGTGACCGGCCGCCTGACCGCCTTTGGCGCCCAGTCGAAATACAACCTGAACGTCGACGAGGTGGCGGTCGCCGGTCAGGGCGCGCTGATGGCGCTGCTGGAAAAACGCAAGAAACAGCTCGAGGCCGAGGGGCTGTTCGCGCCCGAACGCAAGCGGCCGCTGCCCTATCTGCCGCAGGTCATCGGGGTGATCACCTCGCCGCAGGGGGCGGTGATCCGCGATATTCTGCACCGCCTGCGCGACCGGTTCCCGCGTAAGGTGCTGATCTGGCCGGTGGCCGTGCAGGGCGCCAATTGCGCCCCAGAGGTGACCCGCGCGATCGAAGGGTTCAACCGGCTCTCACCCGGTGGCGCGCTGCCCCGGCCCGATCTGCTGATCGTGGCACGTGGTGGCGGCTCGATCGAGGATCTGTGGGGCTTCAACGAGGAAATCGTCGCCCGCGCGGCGGCGGCCAGCCAGATCCCACTGATCTCGGCCGTGGGGCACGAGACCGACACCACGCTGATCGACTTTGTCTCGGACCGGCGCGCACCGACCCCCACAGCAGCGGCCGAGATGGCCGTCCCCGTCCGCCTCGAACTGCTCGCCTGGACCGGCGAACAGGGCGCCCGCCTGTCGCGCGCGGCCTCGGATGCGGTGCAGCGCCGCGCTCAGCGCCTGCGCGACCTGTCGCGCGCGCTGCCCCGGCCCGACAGCCTGCTGGAGACGCCGCGTCAGCGGCTCGACCGCGCCGCCGAACGCCTGCCCGCCGCTCTCACCCAAGGGGTGCAGCGGCGTCGGCTGCGGTTGGCCGAACTCTCGGCTCCCCTGCGCCCCGCCAGCTTGCGCGCGCTGGTCAATGCCCGCCGCGACCGCCTCGCCCATCTCGGCTCGCGCCTGTCGCCGCGCGCACTGGAGCGCGAGATCACCGCACAAGGCGAACAGCTCACCCGTCTCTCTGACCGCCTGCAAAACGCCCACACCAGCCGAGTCGACCGCCTGCGCCAGCAACTGGAGGCCACGGACCGGCTGCGCATCCAGCTAAGCTACAAGGCAACGCTGGCGCGCGGGTACGCCGTCGTGCGCGACGACGCGGGCGCGCTGCTGACCACCCGCGCGCAGGCCGCCAAGGCCGCCGCGCTTCAGATCGAATTCGCCGATGGCACGCTCGACACCGGCGCCGCTCCGGTAAAACCCGCCAGCAAACCGAAACAGAAACCGCCCGAGCAGGGCTCGCTGTTCTGATGCTGACGATCTGGGGGCGCAAGACATCCTCGAACGTGCAGGCGCTGATGTGGTGCGTGGGTGAACTCAACCTGCCCCATATCCGCCATGACGCCGGGCATCGCTACGGCGGACTCGACACGCCCGAGTTCGCCCGCCTCAATCCCAACCGCACCATCCCCGTGCTCAAGGACGGCACCAACCCGCCGATCTGGGAAACCGGTGCAATCCTGCGCTATCTCGCCGCCCGCTATGGCAAGGACAGCTTCTGGCCCGCCGACCCCATCCGCCGGGCGCGCGTCGATCAATGGGCGGAATGGGCCAAGCTGAACGTGGCCCTGGCCTTTACCACCCCCGTCTTCTGGCGCGTGGTCCGCACCGCTCCCAAAGACCGCGATTTCGACGCGATCAGCCGTGCCGTGCGTGAACTCGAGATAAAGCTCGCCGTCGCCGACACCCAGCTTTCGCGCCACACACATATTGCCGGAGACGCCTTTACCCTGGCCGATATTCAGCTGGGGCATATCCTCTATCGCTATTACGAGATCGACATCGCCCGCACATCGTTGCCGCATCTGCAACTCTACTATCAACGCCTCGGCGCGCGTCCGGCCTTCCGCCAGCATGTGATGGTCTCTTACGACGAGCTCCGCGTTAACTGAACCGCTTCATTTCGCCCAAAATACTCCGGGGGAATCGCCGCAGGCGATGGGGGCAGCGCCCCCTGCCCGGCCTCAGACCCCGACATCCGGCCCGTAACAGAGCATCTCTTCGCCGATCTCGTCGGCCTCGTAGAGTTCGGTCTGGGTCGGATCGCCCTCGAACTGCGCCACCAGCCCACCGCCGGTATCGCGAAACACCCAGCATTGCGGGTCGGACCTGTCCTCGTAAACGAAACAGATCTGTCCCGCCGCCTCGTACCAGATGCCTTCCTTGCAATCACCGTCGAGAAAGGACCAGATCACCCTGCGCCCGGAAAGATAGCGCTCCACACCATAGGCGGTACCGTCAAAGCCGTAGAACAGCGTCTTGCCCTGCGTATAGCGGTCGAACTCCTCCGCCGACATGACAGGCTGCGCCAGCACCGGTGGTGCCAGCATCGCAAGAATCAGGGCCAATCGCATCATGCGCTCAAGTTTGGCAGAAGCCGCCGCCGGGGGCTACTCACAGTTCTCTGTGACCTCGTGAACCCGAGGATTCATAACCCGCCGCCAAAGCGGCGGCACCGTTGCCAGAACCGCCATGATGGGCATCGCATAGGGCCATTGCGGCATCCCGGGGTCCAGCCGCAGCGCCGCGAAATCGCGAGCCGGGTTCTGGTGGTGATCGGAATGGCGGGGCGCGTTCAGCATCATCGCCGAACTGTACCAATGCGGCGCATTCCAGGAATGGCAGGCGCCAGCGGGCGCGTATTTGCCATCCGCCAACGCCTTGCGTCGAAGCCCGTAGTGCTGGATGTAATCGGCCAGCAGCAGCTGTATCTGCGCATAGGCTGCCAGCAAGAGCAGCACCATAACGCCACGTCCGCCTGCCAGTATCCACGCTGCCGCCAGTGTCGCCGCCGCTCCTGCCAGATAGGCACGATAGGGTGTCGCACCCCGGCCCTTCCTCAGCGCCCGCTCGGCCGCCAGCCCGGCCTGAAACGAACCTGCCCAGGCGCGGGGCAGAAAGCTCCAGAACCCCTGCCCCAGGCGGGCCGAATTCGGATCGCGCGGTGTCGCCACCCAGAGGTGATGCACCCGCATATGGGCCGAGACATGGTGCCCGAACAGCAGGCTGATATAGATCGCCGCCCCCAGCCAGTGCTGCCAGCGGTCCCCCCGGTGGATCAACTCATGTGCGTTCGAATTCGACACCTGCCCGAAACAGAGCGCCACCGCGATCCCCAGCGCCACAGCCTGCGCGCCGCTCAGCGGCCCATGCGCCAGCACCGGGATGGCAAGAGCCAGGAGCGCGAAATGCGCACTCGCCAGCACCACCGGCAAGGCTTGCGCACCCGACCAGTCAGTCGCTGCCAGCGGCCGCACCGGCAGCTTGTCCATCACCGCGACATAGACGGTCATCCAGATCAGTGCGCCCCAGGCCCAGCCCCCCCCAAGCAGGCAGGCGGTGCCAAGCACCGCATAGGGCGACAGGCTGGCAAGGAAATAGCGGTACATGCAGGCTCTCTCTCGATCGTCACCTTTGCTTAACATCGCGTCAGGTTGGCGGAAATCCCCTTGCTCGCCACGCGCACCCCGCGTCAACTGAAGCACCAGCCCGGAGGAACCCTTGACCCAATCCCTGTTTCTTGCCGCCGCCTGTGCCCTGACCTATCTGGCGCTGACCGCCCGCCCCGCCAGCCTGATGCGCAGCGCGGTCAAGACCGCCTCGGTGGCGCTGCTTGCGCTGATGGTGCTGGTCACGGGTGGCCCTGCGCTGCTGGTGCTGGCACTGGCCCTCTGCTCGCTCGGCGACTGGCTCCTCTCGCGCGAGACCGAGGCCACCTTCATGGCCGGTGTCGGTGCCTTTGCCGCCGGTCACCTGGCCTATGTCGCCCTGTTCCTGACCCATGCCACCAGCGAGACCGGGCGGCTTGCCGAAGAGTGGCCACTGGTGGCGAGCCTCGCGGTGCTGGGGCTGGTGATGGCCCGCCTGCTCGGCACCCGTGCGGGTGACCTCAAGGGACCGGTGCTGGCCTATATCCCGATCATCCTCGGCATGGGTATGGCGGCGCTGACCCTGCCGCAGGCGGGCATGCTGGCCTGGGTTCTACCTGCCGCGGCCGCCTTCATCGCCTCGGACATGATCCTCGCGACCGAGAAATTCCTGCTGCCCTCTGGACACCCGGCCCTGCGCCTGACGCCCTATCTGGTCTGGCCGCTCTACTGGGCTGCACAGATGGGCTTCGCCCTTGCGTTCACCTGACCCTTTGCAACCGGCGCCAATCCGCATTAGGTGAGACAGGATCGCAAGCGGAGGGCCGGACATGGCGTTTTTCTCGAAACTCAAGGACCGTCTGTTCAAATCGTCCTCGAAGATCGAACAGGGGCTCGACGCGATTGTCGAGGATGGCGGGGTCGAGGAGACGATCACTGCGACCCAACCCGACCCGATCATCCCCGAGCCCGACCCGGCGCCGCAGCCAGTACCGGAACTGCCAGACACACCCGAGATGCCGGAACCCCAACCGGTCGATCCGACCCCGGCACCGATGCCGCCCGAGGCGCCGCAGCCCATCGACCCGACCCCGCCCGCGGAAACCGGCACGGGTCGCGGCCTGCTGGGCCGCCTCTTCGCCCGCCCCGGCGCCGCGACGGTGGTCCGCCGCACGCTGGACGACGACATGCTGGAGCAGCTCGAAGAGCTGCTGATCGCCGCCGACATGGGCGTCGATACCGCCCTGCGCGTCACCGCCAACATGGCCGAGGGGCGGATCGGGCGCAAACTCTCGACACAAGAAATCAAGGAACTGCTGGCGCAGGAAATCACCCGTATCATGGAACCGGTCGCCCGCCCGATGCCGCTTTACCCCAAGCGCCCGCAGGTGGTGCTGGTGGTGGGCGTCAACGGTTCGGGAAAGACCACAACGATCGGCAAACTCGCCAGTCAGTTCAAGGCCGCCGACAAGAAGGTGGTGATCGCCGCAGGCGACACGTTCCGCGCTGCGGCTGTTGAACAGCTCCAAGTCTGGGGCGACCGCGCCGGTGTGCCGGTGCTGACCGCGCCCGAAGGCTCCGACCCCGCCTCGCTCGCCTTTGACGCCATGACCCGCGCCCAGGCGGACGGCGCCGACCTGCTGCTGATCGACACGGCGGGCCGGTTGCAGAACCGCGCCGACCTGATGGAGGAACTGGCCAAGATCGTCCGCGTCATCCGCAAGAAGGACGACACCGCCCCCCACAACACGCTTCTGGTGCTCGACGCCACCACCGGCCAGAACGCGATCAGCCAGGTCGAGACCTTCCAGAAACTGGCCGATGTCTCGGGCCTGGTGATGACCAAGCTCGACGGCACCGCCAAGGGCGGCATTCTCGTCTCGCTCGCCGATCGCTTCGGCCTGCCCATCCACGCCATCGGGGTGGGCGAACAGATCGACGATCTGGCCCCCTTCGATCCACAGGATTTCGCCGCTGCGCTGACCGGGCTCGACACCCAGGCATGACGCCCATCCCCCTTCATTTCGCCAGAAATACTCTCGGGGGGTCCGGGGGGCAGACAGCCCCCCGGCGCTGGCCCCGAAACACTCCGCCGCGATCATGAGCACCTGGCTCGTCTCGCTCGAAGGCACCGCCGCCGGTCACGACCTGGCGCTGGGTCTCGCACTCATGGCGGCCTTCCTGCACGCGGTCTTTGGCGCGTTGCAAAAGGGCCGTCACGATCCCTGGCTCAGCCGGGGTGCGATCGACGGCGCCTATGCGCTGATGGCCGCGCCCTTCGCCTTTTTCGTCGTGCCCTGGCCCGAGCCGCATATGTGGCCCATCTTCGCCACCGCCTGGCTGATCCATGTCTTCTACAAGCTGTTCCAGGCCATGGCCTATACCAAGGGCGCCTATACGGTGGTCTATCCGGTGGTGCGCGGCACCGGGCCGCTGTTTACCGTGATCGGCGCCTATCTGCTCTTTGGCGAGACCTTCACCGGCCTGCAATGGCTGGGCGTCGGCGTCCTGCTGGCGGGTATCTTCGGGCTTGCCGTCTATAACATGATCTTTCTCGACACCGCGCGCGAGACGTTGATGCCCGCGCTGGGGCTGGCCGCGGTCACCGGCCTCTTTGTGGCACTCTACACCACCTATGACGCCTATGGCATTCGCGCCACCGCCGATCCGTTCACCTTTCTGGCCTGGTTCTTCTTCATCGACGGGCTGGTGTTTCCGGTCATCGCCGGGCTGCGCTGGCGGTCGATGATCCACCGCCCCGTACCCGGTCCCCTGATCCTGCGCGGCTTTGCCGGGGGCATTACCGCCTTTCTCTCCTTCGGCGCCATCATGCTGGCCACGCGGCTCGACAAGGTGGGCGAGGCCGCGGTGCTGCGCGAAACCTCGACCGTGTTTGCCGCGCTCATCGGCTGGCTGGTGCTGAAAGAGACGGTTGGGCCACGCCGGATCGCTCTGATGGGGTTGATCGCAGCGGGTGCGGTGATAGTTGAGTTCGGAGGCTGAAGGAATGGACAGGAACGGCATGGCGGCGGAAAAGGACATCAACCCGATCATCAAGCAGGTGCTGGAACTGGGCCCGACCGTGGCCTTTTTCCTGATATACCTCAGGCTCAAGGAAAAGACCTTCGAGATCGCCGGGGCCGAATACTCGGGATTCATAGTGGCAACGCTGGTCTTCATCCCCATCCTGCTGGCGGCGATGGGGGTGCTCTGGGCCCTGACGGGCAAGCTCAGCCGGATGCAGATCTTCACCGCCTTCATGGTGATCTTCTTCGGTGGGCTGACTGCCTGGTTCAACGACGAGCGCTTCTTTAAAATGAAGACAACGTTGGTCTATGGCGTATTCGCCATCCTGCTGGGAATCGGGCTGATGCGGGGTCGGTCCTACCTGGCCTATGTCTTGGGCGACGTGCTGCCCATGCGCGATGAGGGCTGGATGATCCTGACCCGGCGGCTGTGCGGCGCGTTCACCGGACTGGCGGTGGCCAACGAGCTTGTCTGGCGCAACATGTCCACCGATCTCTGGGTCAAGATCGAGACCTTTGGCTTTCCAATCCTGCTGATGGGTTTCATCATGCTGCAATTCGGCCTGTTGCAGGCCCATATGATCGACCCCGATCAGGATCAGGGCTGATCCGCCGCACCACTTGAGTGTCGCTCATCCCCGGCATAGGGTATTGACCTGAAGCCCGTGAAAGGTCCGCGACGCCATGATATCCCTGCCCGATAGCGGCTTTCTGGCCGACGCCTCGCCAAGGCTGAAACAGATGCTGGCGGCCCAGGCCACCGAGATCGGGCTTGAGCGCGGCGCAGCGCTCTTCAAGCAGGGTGATCCGGGCGACTCGCTTTATGCCGTGCTGGCGGGTGCGATGGAGATCTCGATCCTCTCGCTAGACGGGCGCAAGCTATCGCTCGATCTGGTCGGCCCCGGCGCGGTGTTCGGCGAGATCGCGCTGTTCGATCCCGGCCCGCGCACCGCAACGGTGACGGCGCTAGAACCGTCGCGGGTGCTCAGGGTGCTCAGCGCCGACGTGATGGCCGAGCTTCACCGGCATCCCGAACTGGCCATCGACATGGTGCGGCTGGCCGGACAGCGCATGCGCTGGATGGGCGGACAACTCAACGAACAGGTGTTTCTGCCGGTCCCGACCCGGCTGGCGCGCAAGCTGCTGCACCTGGCACCGCAGCACGACGCGGGCGGGGCGACGGTGCGACTGTCACAGGCGGAGCTGGCAGAATATGTCGGCGCGACGCGCGAGGCGATTTCCAAGACCCTGGCCACCTGGAAGCGGTTGGGCGTGATCGATGTGGGGCGCGGGACACTTGCGATCCGCGACCCGCATGCTCTGCGGGCGCTGGCCGATCCCGATCAGATCTGACCCGTGCCTGCGGCCTGAGAACCGTGGCCCCGGCACCGGATTTTCATCCCTTGTGACATGAGTCACAGACCCGAATCGTCACCGCCATCATACCTGACCGTGGTTACCGTCCTGAGGTCGGGGAGCATCCCCAGTGTTCCGTCCCATACTGACCTCTATTACCTCACTTGAGCCATGTGCCCCCGCACATGGCTCTTTTTCTCTGGCGCCTCAACCGACCGCGGGTGTGTCCTGACTGAACAGGTTGCGCCAGCCGCCCTCGCCATGCCGCCGCCAGATCGAACTGACATACATCTCTTCGTCCGCCTTCCGCCCGACCCGGCGGTACCGTGCGCTATAACTCAGCACCGCACAGCCCGGAGCCAGTTCCAGCACCCGTGCCTGCGACAGGGTGAACCGTGCAACCGTCGGACCATTGGCAAGTTGCCCCGCATGTGCGTCGCGCCCGGCAAAGCCGTCCGGGTAAACCCCCAGAAAACCCGGATCGAGCGCCGCGATATCGGCCGCGGCATCACCCGCGACGAGCGCTTGCCAGACCCGGTTTTCACATTCCAGAAGCGTTTCGAGCAAATCTCCCATCACGTCCTCTCGCCAAATGAAAAGCGGCCGGGAAAACCGGCCGCCTTTTTGTCGTTGTTCGCGCGTATCACTGATCGAGGCTCAAGGCCACGAATCTCGGCTCACCACCGCGCCGCACCAGCAGTAGCAGCGACTTGCGGCCCGCCTCGCGCGCCTCGTCGATACGGGTTTCCAGATCGGCCAGCGTGGCCACTTTCTGCTGCCCCGCCTCGGTGATCACATCGCCCGTGCGCAATCCCTTTTCAAAGGCTTCCGACGCTTCGTCGACCGCGATGATTGCAAGCCCGGTCGCATCGTCGGCAAGGCCCAGCTCGGTTCGCATATCCGACGTCAGCACGCTGACCGTCAGGCCCAGGAACTCTTTCTTGCTGGCTTCCGGCTCGGACTGGCCGCCATCGTTCTCGTCCTCGGTTCCCGAACCGGCGCGCTCGGCATCCTCGCGACGGCCAAGGGTCACCAGCACGGTCTGGGTGCCACCGTCGCGGAACACCACCACACGCACCGATTTGCCGACCTCGCTTTCGCCCACCCGGCGCACCAGGTCGCGGGTGTCACGCACCTCGGCCCCATCAAAGCTCAGGATGACGTCACCGGCCTTGAGCCCGGCCTCCTTGGCGGGGCCGTCCGGCACATCGCTGATCAGCGCGCCGCCGGTCTTTTCCAGCCCCATCGCCTCGGCCATGTCCTCGGTCACATCCTGGATACGTACGCCCAGCCAGCCGCGGCGGGTCTCGCCATATTCGCGCAGTTGGCCCACCACCTTGGTGACCACGTTCGAGGCCATCGAGAAACCGATGCCGATCGAGCCGCCATTGGGCGACAGGATCGCGGTGTTCACCCCGATCACTTCGCCATCCATGTTGAACAGCGGACCGCCGGAATTGCCCCGGTTGATCGCCGCGTCAGTCTGGATGTAATCGTCATAGCTGCCGCTGAGCGCCCGGTTGCGGGCCGACACGATTCCGGCCGAAACCGAGAAGCCCTGCCCCAGCGGATTGCCCATCGCCATCACCCAATCGCCCACGCGGGCGGTGTCGGAATTGCCGAACTTGACATATTTCAGCGGCCCGTCCGCCTCGACCTTCAACAGCGCGATATCGGTGTTCTCGTCGGTGCCCACCACCTTGGCCGGCAATTCGCGCGCCGGCTGGCCGTCGCCGGGAAAGAACTCGATCAGGATCTCGTCGGCCTTGGCGATCACATGGTTGTTGGTGACGATATAGCCATCCTCGGAGATCACGAAGCCCGAGCCCAGCGCCGAGCTGCGCCGGGGCCGGTCGCCACCGCCGTTGCGGTCCTGGAACTCGCGAAAGAAATCCTCGAAGGGCGAGCCTTCGGGCACGATTCCCTGCGGGCCGGTCGGGCCCTCGACCAGGGTCGAGGTGGTGATGTTGACCACCGCCGGGCTGACCTTGTCCGCCAGCGGCGCCAGGCTTTCCGGCCGGGCCTGGGCGATGAGGGTCTGGAGCAGCAGGAACAGCACGCTCAGTCCCGCCAGCGCCATCAACCGGGCGTTGGTGATCATCCTGCTATCCTGCGTCCGGGCGATACTGCGTGCCTGTGGCTGCACTGGGGGTCTCCTTGTCACCTACCTGCCGACCGGGGGGCGCGGCCCTGCCCAGTCACTGTCTCGACAACAATGTAGTCAGTTTGCCCCCGCCCGCAACTCGGGATCGCGGGGAAATGAGAGCGCAGGCACCCCGGCGCCCGCAAAACCTGTCAAAACCCGATCTGATAGGCGCCCCAGACCAGGATCAGACCGAACACCATGCTCAGCAGGCCGGTCTGCCGCCGCGCCGCCAATGGTAGGCTACGTAGAATCTCGAGCAGTCTTTCGACCATGCCGGGCGCCAGCGCGTAAACCGCCCCCTCAGCGATCAGCACCAGCCCCAGCGCCAACACTAGCAGGCCGATCATCCGTTGCCCCCCCGGTCACGGCACGATTTGATGCCCCCCGCACCCTGGTAGCGCATCGCGTAGGTGACCAAAAGCTCCGCTCCCGCCTGCGACAGCCGCCCATCGGCCGAGGTCAGATGATCGAGCGCGGTGAAGTACTCGCGGTCACAGGAATAAGAGGGGAACTTGCGGCTTTCACTGACCCCAAGCCCCATGTCACGGGCCGATTGCGTGGTTATCTCGCCACTTTCGCCACCACGTTCGGCATCGTCTGCCCCGGTCAGCCGGGCCGAGATGACGCCCTTGCAGCTCTCGTCCTCATGGCTCAGGCGCTCCCAGATTTCGAAATAGCGGGCGCCATCCTCGGGCAGGTCCTGCACATAGCGGAGCGCGCGCATCTGCATCCCCTTGGGATAGCTGGTGCTCTTGGCATAGGTCGCGGTAATCTGAAGCTTGGCGTCGATGGCCGAGAGCAGACCGCCCACGCCTGCCGCCAGTTCCACACCGGCGGTCTGTTCCAGAGTGATCTCGTCGCTGCAATTCTTCTCCTCGACCAGGAGACGTTCGAAGAAGTCGCGCGCTTCGCGAAAACTTTGCCCGTCAAGGTCAAGGTCGGCAATATCCCTCGCCAGCCGGGCCAGCGCGTCTCCGCGTGTCAGGGGGCGGATCGGCGCATAGCTGGTGTCGTTGCGCAGCTCGTCGGTATCGACAAAGACGAAATCGCTGTCCTCGCGCGCGATTTCGACCGTGGTGGCGGCGTCGAAACCGGGCTTGCGGTTCTCGGGGCCGACGGCCAGCGTCACCGTATCCTCGCTGTGATCGACCAGTTGATACCGCTCGGAGCTGCTGTATTCCAACACCCGGCCATCGGTGGTTTCCACCGCTCCCGGACGCTGCGCCACGGCGATGAACCCGTCATAGCCATCGGCCTTGAAATAGCCCTTGCTGTCGGCCCGCACATAGACGGGCAGCCCGTCCTGGGTGACGGCAAAGCACCACAGATCGAGCGATTGCTTGCGGCAGAGCGGGCCGCGCCCCACCAACAGGATCTTGCCCGCCGGCAGATAGGCGCGGGTGGCGCTCATGCTGACACGATCGCCGGTGATGGTGGCCAGACGCACGACGCTGCTGACCGAGACCCGCTTGCCGTAGGTGTCATAAGCGGTGTCGCCCAGCACGATGGCAGGCTCTGACAGCGCCGGAGTGCCCAGAGCGAGGGCCGTCAAACAGGCATAAATCAATCGCATTTCAGTTCCCGAGTTCCGGTTTTGCCGCATTTGACGGCATTCATGGCCACGGATCAAGACAACTGTGGGGAGAACGCGAAAAGGGCCGGCGCAGTGGCCGGCCCTTTCGGTATCCGTCGATGCCACGTGGCTTACTCGGACCTGCCCGAAGGCGACTTCAGATAGTTGAAGAACTCTGAATCCGGGCTCATCACCATCGAGCTGTTGCCCCCTTGCAGCGCCTTTTCATAGGCCGAGAGCGAACGGTAGAATTCGAAGAACTCCGGGTCCTTGCCAAAGGCTTCGGCAAAGATACCGTTCCGCTGGGCATCGGCCTCACCGCGAACGATCTCGGCCTCGCGGCGCGCTTCCGATACCAGTTCGACCACGGTCCGGTCGGCTTGGGCTCGGATCCGCTGTGCCGCCTCGTTACCGCGCGCCACCTCGTCGGCCGCTTCGCGTTCACGCTCTGCCCGCATCCGGGCAAAGGTGGCGTTCAGGTTGGCCTCGGGCAGGTCAGTGCGCTTCAGCCGCACGTCGATCACCTCGAGCCCCAGATCGCGGGCCTCGAAAATGGCACCGTTGCGGATGCGCAGCATCAGCGCGGCGCGGTCGGAACTGAGGATGTCGTTCGAGCTGACCGAACCCAGGATCTCGCGGGTCTTGGCACGCAGGATCGAGTCCAGA
Organism: Ruegeria sp. YKSF070; assembly: GCF_059612725.1. Lineage (NCBI taxonomy): Bacteria > Pseudomonadati > Pseudomonadota > Alphaproteobacteria > Rhodobacterales > Roseobacteraceae > Ruegeria > Ruegeria sp. YKSF070. Next base: position 117,595 of record NZ_JBXWRD010000002.1, read on the forward strand.
CGCGTCTCGGCAGTTGCGATACCACCGGCACCCACCGCCTGACGGAACTGCCGCACATCGGTGATGCGATAGCGGGCAAAGGCGTCGACCACCAGGCGGCGGTCGTCCAGCGGGGTGACTTCCAGCGGGCCGACCTCGCGGCTGAGGATGCGGTCGTCATAGCGCACCACTTCCTGGATCAGCGGTATCTTGAAGGCCAGTCCCGGCTCTTCCTTGACGTCGATCACACGGCCGAATTGCAGCACCAGCGCCTTTTCGCGTTCATCCACAATGAACAGCGACGACAGGCCCAGCGCGACCAGCACCACGACGACAGGCAGGAGAAAAGTCGTTTTCCGCATCAGTTGTTCTCCTTATCGCCGGATTTGCGCAGTTCGTTGAGCGGCAGATAAGGCACCACGCCCTGGCTGCCCGCCCCGTCACTGTCCAGGATCACCTTGTCGATATCGCCCAGCACCTGCTCCATCCTCTCCAGATAGAGACGTTTGCGGGTGACATCGGGCGCCTTGGAGTATTCTTCGAGCACCGCCGAGAAGCGGCTGGCCTCACCCTGGGCCTCGTTGACCACGCGGGCGCGATAGCCTTCGGCCTCTTCCAGCACCTGCGCCGCTTCACCGCGCGCGCCGGCCAGAACCGTATTGGCATAGGCATCGGCCTGTTTCTCCAGCCGGTCACGTTCCTGACCCGCCGATTGCACCTCGCGGAAGGCATCCTTGACCGGCTCTGGCGGGTCGGCTCCGTCAAAGTTGACCCGGACGATGTTGATGCCCGAGTTATAGCTGTCCAGCGTCAGCTGGATCAGCTCTTCGAGTCGCTCGGCGATGACCGCACGATCCCGGTTGAGGATCGGCGCCAGTTCCGATTGCGCAATGATCTCGCGCATGGCCGATTCCGACACCGCCTGAATGGTCTGGCGCGGGTCGCGCAGGTTGAACAGGAAATTGGCCGGATCGGTGATATTCCACACCACCTGGAAATCGATATCGACGATGTTTTCGTCCCCGGTCAGCATCAGCCCGGCATCGCTGCCGCGCCCGCCCGAGCCGATGGTCTCGGTCTGTTCGACCTTGACCGGGATCACCTCGGCGGTGACCAGCGGCCAAGGCGCAAAGTTCAGACCCTCGGTGCCGATCCCGGAAAACTCGCCCAGGAACAGTTCGACCGACTGTTCTTCGGGTTTGACGGTATAGAAACTCGCCATGCCCCAGAGACCGATCGCAACCACAAGGCCCAGACCCAGCGTGCCGCGGGTAAAGGCCGGGCCACCGCCACCGCCGGTGCCGCGACCGTTGCCGCCGCCCCGATTGCCGGTTCCGCCGCGCCCGCCCATAAGGACGCGCAGCTGTTCCTGGCCCTTCTTGACCAATTCGTCGATCTCGGGGATCTGCGGGCCATCACCTTCGGGCGGCCGCTGACCGCCATTGTTTCCCCTGTTTCCGCCGCCACCGGAAGAGCCTCCGCCCCCCCAGGGGCCACCTGAGTTGCCCGCCATCTGGTTTCCGTCTCCTTGTTGTTCACACGACCGTGACCGGCCTCTTCCTTAACCTGAGCATTTCGCTCCGTAAATCAAGCGCTGCGGACCGGTTGCCACAGGGTGACCAGTTCTTCGGCCATTACCGGGTGAACCGCAACCGTTCGGTCGAAGTCCTCCTTGGTGGCGCCCATCTTGACCGCGATGCCGACCAGCTGGATCATTTCGCCCGCGCCCGGGGCCACGATATGGCAGCCCAGAACGCGGCGGTTGGCCTTGGACACGATAAGTTTCATCAGCACCCGCTGGCTGCGTCCGGCAAAGGCGGTCTGCATCGGCTTGAACGAGGTGGCATAGATTTCGACCGGCTCCTGAGCCGCGGCGTCTTCCTCGCTCAACCCCACGGTGCCCATCTCGGGCTGGGTAAAGATCGCGGTCGGGATCAGCGCGTGATCGACCGGGGTCGGCTTGCCCCGGAACACGGTATCGACAAAGGCCATGCCCTCGCGGATCGCAACCGGCGTCAGGTTGACCCGGTCGGTCACATCCCCGATCGCATAGATCGAGGGCACGGCGGTCTGGCTGTAGTCATCCACCACGATCTGCCCCTTGCGACCCAGCTCGAGGCCTAGCCCTTCAAGCCCCAGATCGTCGGCATTAGGCACCCGGCCGGTGGCGAACATCACCTGGTCAAAGAGTTCCTCGTCGCCATTGGTGGCCTTGACCCGGATCCGGTCACCCTCGCGCTCCATCTCCAGCGCATTGGTGCCCAGATGCAGCTTGATACCGTTCTGGCACATTTCCTCGCTGACCAGCCCGCGCGCCTCGTCATCGAAGCCGCGCAGGATCTGGGCACCGCGATAATACTGCGTCACCTCGACGCCCATACCATTCATGATGCCCGCGAATTCACAGGCGATGTAACCACCGCCGACGATCAGCATCCGTTCGGGCAGCTTCTCCAGATGGAAAATCTCGTTCGAGGTTATGCCCAGCTCGGCGCCCTTGATCTCGGGCTTGACCGGACGGCCGCCGGTGGCGATCAGGATATGTTTCGCGCTCTTGCGGGTGCCGTCGGACAGTTCGACCGTATGGGCATCGACCAGCCGCGCGCGGGTGTCGAAGGTCTCGACCCCGTTGTTCTTGAGGATGTTGCGATAGACGCCTTCCAGCCGGTCCAGCTCTTTGTACAGCTTGGTGCGAAACACGTCCCAGTCGAACGCGCCCGGCTGGATATCCCAGCCATAGGCCTGCGCGTCCTCGACCATGCCGGCATATTCGCTGGCGAACACCATCAGCTTTTTCGGCACGCAGCCCCGGATCACGCAGGTGCCGCCATAGCGGTCCTCTTCGGCCAGTGCCACCTTGGCCCCGGTCTCGCCCGCCGCAACGCGCGCCGCGCGCACGCCGCCCGAACCGCCGCCGATGACAAAAAGGTCGTAGTCAAAACTCATCTGTTCGCCTCGTAGTCCCGCCGCTGCCCAGCCGGGCGGCAGCCTTTTGATCCTGTGCCGGCCCGCAGGCCCTGCATGAGTTGTTCACATATGGCCGACCCTGCCGAAAACAACGCCGATCACACCCGCGTGAGCGCCCGCTCAATCCGCCAGATCGGTAAAAAGGTTGTCGCTTTCGACAAAATCCAGCCGGTCATGTTCCACCGTGCCCTGGTTGATGTCGCGGATTTCCACCCGCCCGTCACCATGGCCCACCACGACCGTGTCACAAATGTCGATGAACAGGCCATTTTCCACCACGCCGGGGATCTGGTTCAGCACCAGCGCCAACTGTCGGGCATTGCCGATCCGTTGCAAATGCAGGTCCAGGATGTGGTTGCCCTCGTCGGTGATGAACGGTGCGTCTCCGTTCATCCGCAAGGTCGCCGTCCGCCCCAGCACGTCCATCGAGATCAGCGTCTCCTCCAGCAGCGCCTGGGTCGTCTGCCAGCCAAAGGGGATCACCTCGACCGGCAGGGGAAAGGCGCCCAGTCGGCCCACTTCCTTGCCGACATCGGCAATCACCACCATCTGGTCCGAGGCTGTCGCCACGATCTTTTCGTGGAGCAGCGCGCCGCCGCCGCCCTTGATCAGGTTCAGGTCGCCATCGAATTCGTCGGCACCGTCGATGGTGATATCCAGCCAGCGTGCCTCGTCCAGCGTGATGATCTCGATCCCCACCTCGCGCGCCAGCTGCGCGGTGCGGGTCGAGGTCGGAACGCCGCGCATCTTCAACCCTTCCTTGCGCACCATCTCGCCTAGGCAGCGCACCAGCCAGGCGGCTGTGGACCCTGTCCCGAGGCCGACCCTCATACCATCCTCGACCAGATCCGCCGCCCGCTTGGCGGCAACGAATTTCGCCTTGTCGATGGGCGAGAGTTCTCCGGTCATGGCAGTATCCCCTGTCGATGATTGCCAGCGTTATACGCAACGCCCCGCCCAACTGCGAGACCAAATCCGGCCGTCAGCCCCAGACCCGCCCCTCAGCCCCGTTGCATATTGCCGATCACCCGGCGCATCAGTGCGATGAATGTCGCGCGCTCTGCCGCGTCCAACCCCGCCAGCGCCTGCGCATTCTGCGCCCCTGCCGCCGCCTTGGCCTCTGCCTCAAGCGCGCGGGCGCGGTCGGTCAGATGGATCAGCCGGGCGCGGCGGTCCTCCTCGGACGGCAAGCGCCGGATCAGCCCGTCCCGCTCCATCCGCTTGAGCGTATTGGCCATGGTCGCCTGCTCCACATCCAGCGCCGCCGTCAGGTCGGCCTGGGTACGCCCGTCGCTGTGCCACAGTTCCAACAGCACCATGAACTGTGCCGGGGCGAGCCCCAGCGGCTGGATGCGCCGCGCCAGCCCCGCCGCAAAGAGCCGCGCCATGTGATTGGCCAGATACCCGGCCGAATTGTGTTGAAACTGATCCATGCCTGCGACCTACCTCTTGCATAGCGTGCTATGCAACATTATTTACATAGCACGCTATTTAATTGGAGACCCCGCCATGAAACTCAAACTGCACGCGCTGAGTGGCGGCATCGCCCTGCTCACCATCGCCTGTTTCTGGACCTCGACCGCGCTGGTCGAGCTGTTTGGCACCCATTCCCAGATCGCACAGGTCAAGACGGCGATCCTCTACGGCATGGCGCTGCTGATCCCGGCCATGGCCACCGCTGGCGCCACCGGTGCGGCTTTGGGCAAGGGCTGGCGCCTGCCTGAGGTCGCCGCCAAATCCCGGCGGATGAAGATGATCGCCGCCAACGGGTTGCTGATCCTGCTGCCCAGCGCCGTGTTCCTTGCCCTTCGCTCCAATGCGGGCCAGTTCGACACGCTCTTCTATGTCGTGCAGGCGCTGGAGCTGCTGGCGGGGGCCACCAACATCACCCTGCTGACGCTGAACCTGCGCGCCGGTCTGGCCTTGCGCCGCCGCCGCACAGGGTGAGTCGGAACAGGGCAAGGCCCTGCCGGACCCGGCCGATTTTGGGTCGCTCACCTGAATGTGCTATGGTCGCGGCAGGAGGCTAATCGCATGCTGCAATTCGACGAAGACACCGCCCGCGTTCTGGAGGATGCCTATCAGGGCGCCGATATCACCCGCCGCCGCTGCGCCAGTTTTGACGCTCTGGCAGCATCGCCAGGAGATCGATTGCTGGACCTGGGATGCGGCAACGGACTCTTGACACTAGACCTGTCTCGCGCCGTGGGCGACACCGGCCATGTGCTGGGCCTCGATCCCAGCGCCGACATGCTCGACCTCGCGCGCGCCCGCTGCGCGGATCGCGGCAATGTCGCCTTCCTGAAGGGCAACGCCGAGGCCCTCCCTTGCGATGAAAACAGCCTCGACGGAGCGGTCTCGTTACAGGTGTTCGAATACTTCCACGACATGCGCCCACCGCTGGCCGAGCTCTTTCGCGCCCTGAAGCCCGGTGGCCGGCTGGTGATCGGCGACATGCACTTCGATACGCTCACCTGGCACAGCGACCAGCCCGAGCGCATGGCCGAGATGTGCCGCATCTGGGACCGCCACCTCGCTTGCCGCGATGTTCCGGCACGCCTTCCGGCGCTGCTGGCCGAGGTCGGGTTTCGCGCAGTCAGCATGACGCCGCTTGCCTTTTGCGACACGCAGCTGCGCCCCGATGGGCTGGCCGCAATGATGATCCGCCTGATGACCGCCTATGCCATTCAGACAGACGCAATGCCCGAACCCGAGGCACAGGCCTGGGCACAGGAGCAGCAGGAGCTGGCGCGCGCGGGGCGGTTCTTCTTTTCCCTGAACCATTTCGTCTGTCAGGCACAGAAACCGTGACTCGCGGCAAGCTTACGCGTTTCCGATGGGAAACGTCGCAATCGGCGAATGCAGAATCGCCCGTGCATCTTATATCGAAGGCATGACCGCGCCCTATCGCCTGCATTACGCCCCCGACAACGCCTCGCTGGTGATCCGGCTGGCGCTGGAGGATATGGGTCTGCCCTATGAAACCATGCTGGTGGACCGCACCACCCGGGCGCAGGACAGCGCTGCCTATCGCGCGCTCAACCCCGCCGGGCTGATCCCGGTGCTGGAAACCCCGCAGGGTCCGATCTTTGAAACCGCCGCCATTCTCTTGTGGCTTGCCGATACCCATGGCCGCCTGGCCCCACCCCCCACCGATCCGGCGCGCGGCGCCTTTCTGAAATGGCTGTTCTTCGCCTCGAACACGCTGCATGCGGATATGCGCATGCTGTTCTATCCCGACAAATACATCGCCGAGGCACAGGCCGAGACCCTGCGCACGGGCCTGCGCCCGCGCCTGCGCACCCATCTGGCCTTGCTCGACGCAGTGGCGGCCAAGGCGCCGGACTGGCTGTCGCCAGAGGCGCCCTCGGTGCTGAGCTGGTATCTGGCCTGCCTGATGCGCTGGCTGGCGCTCTATCCCCAGGACAGCGACCGCAGTTGGTTCGCCGCCGCCGACACGCCCCATCTGCACCGCATCCTTGCGGCGCTGGAAATCCGCCCCGCCACCCGTGCCGCGCAAGTGGCCGAGGGGCTGGGCGACACCCCATTCACCGCCCCCCGTCACGCAAACCCGCCAGAAGGTTCGGCTACCTGATATGTTCCTCTCCGTCTTCGACATGTTCAAAGTGGGCATCGGCCCGTCTTCGTCGCATACCATGGGGCCGATGGTGGCCGCCGCGCGCTTTCTCGATATGATGCGCGCCTCGCCCTTCGCCTTCCACGGGGTCAAGGGCTCGCTGCATGGCTCGCTGGCCTTTACCGGCGTCGGCCATGCCACCGACCGCGCCACCATCCTCGGCCTCGCGGGCTTTGTCCCCGACAGCTATGACAACGACAAGGCCGAAGCCACGCTGGCCGCGATCCACGCCACCCATACGGTGACGCCCGAGGGGCTGCCGGTGCTGGCCTTCGACCCCAAGCGCGACCTGGTCTTCGACTATGACCACGCCCTGCCGGGCCATGCCAACGGCATGATCCTGATGGCCACCGACGCACAGGGCGACGTGATCCTGCGCCAGGTGTTCTATTCGGTCGGCGGCGGCTTTGTCCTGACCGAAGAGGAACTGGCCCAGGGCAAGGACAGCAATGACGGCCCGCCGGTCCCCTACCCGTTCAAATCCGCCGCCGAGATGCTGGAGATGGCCGCCGTATCGGGCAAATCCATCGCCCAGATGAAACGCGCCAACGAGATCGCGCGCGGTTGCGAGGTCTCTTTCGCCAAGGGCACCGCGCGGCTTTGGGAGGTGATGAACAACTGTATAGAGCGCGGGCTGGCGACCGACGGCATCCTGCCCGGCGGCCTCAATGTGCGCCGCCGCGCCAAGGGCATCCATGACTCACTCTTGGCCGAGCGCGGCATGAACCTGAACGCGCCGCATACGATCAACGACTGGATGAGCGTCTATGCCATGGCGGTGAACGAGGAAAACGCCGCCGGTGGCCAGGTGGTGACCGCCCCCACCAACGGCGCGGCCGGCACCCTGCCCGCGGTGCTGCGCTACTACCTCGACCACGTGCCGGGCGCCGCCCCCAGCCATGTCGAGGATTTCCTGCTGACCGCCGCTGCCATCGGCGGGCTGGTCAAGTACAACGCTTCGATCTCGGGCGCCGAGGCGGGATGTCAGGCCGAGGTCGGCAGCGCCGCCGCCATGGCGGCGGCAGGCCTCTGCGCGGTGATGGGTGGCACGCCCGAACAGGTGGAAAACGCGGCTGAGATCGCGCTGGAACATCACCTCGGCATGACCTGCGACCCGGTCAAGGGGCTGGTCCAGGTGCCCTGTATCGAACGCAACGGTTTGGCCGCGATCAAGGCGGTCTCGGCAGCCTCGTTGGCCTTGCGCGGCGACGGCAAGCATTTCGTGCCGCTCGATGCGGTGATCGAGACGATGCGCCAGACCGGCGCCGACATGCACGAGAAATACAAGGAAACCTCGCTGGGCGGGCTCGCAGTCAACGTGCCGAACTGCTGAGGCGGGCGCCATTTTCTGACACAGAAAATGGCTCAGAAAATCCGCGATTTTCTGGGCCGGAATTTTTGCAAAATTCCGGTCGGTTTCGTGGCGTGCCGCTTGTATCGCCCCCACCGGGAAACTAGCGTGGCGCAATGACCGCCGACCGCCCCCTTCTCGGCATCTTCCTGATGCTCGGTTTCTGTGTGCTCGCCCCGATGGGCGACGCGCTGGCCAAACTTCTGGGCGGCACCATGCCCACCATGCAGCTCTTGCTGGTGCGCTTTGCCATTCAGGCCGTGATCCTGATCCCCCTGGTCCAGGCCACCGGACGCCCCTGGCAATTGCGCGGGCGGCTCTTGCGCCTGACCGCCCTGCGCACCGCGCTGCATATCACCGGCATCTGGGCGATGTTCACCGCCTTGCGCTATCTGCCGCTGGCCGATGCTATCGCCATCGCCTTTGTCATGCCCTTCATCATGCTGCTGCTGGGCAAATACGTTCTGGGAGAAGAGGTTGGCCACCGCCGCCTTGGCGCCTGTATCGTGGGCTTTGTCGGCACGCTTCTGGTGATCCAGCCCAGCTTTGCCGAGGTCGGCCTGCCCGCCCTTCTGCCGCTTGTGGTGGCTGTAGTCTTTGCCCTCTTCATGCTGGTCACAAGGCAACTGGCCAAGGATACAGACCCGATCGCGCTTCAGGCAGTGTCCGGAGTCATGGCCACCGTAGTCCTCGCCCCGGTGCTGATGGTCGGACATGTCACCGGGGTCGAGGCGCTGACATTCGTCGCCCCCTCCGGCACAACACTTTGGCTGCTTCTGGCCATCGGCGTGCTGGGCACTGCGGCGCATCTGTTGATGACCTGGTCGCTGCGCTATGCGCCCTCGGCGACACTGGCGCCGATGCAGTATCTGGAAATCCCGGTCGCCACCGCCATCGGTTGGCTGATCTTCCACGACCTGCCCAACGGGCTGGCGGCATTGGGCATCCTGATCACCATGGCCGCGGGCCTCTACGTCATCCTGCGCGAGCAGGCCAGCGCCCGCAGTTCGGCGAAAGGAACCAGCGGATAATCCCGTCCAGTGCCCCACGCGGCACCATCGCCAGCAACCCCGGCCCGTCTGCCTCGATCACCACCGGCCCGGTCGCCCGGTTCGAGGTGCCGATCTGCCCGTCGGGCGCCATCCCGAGGCCGTCGAGCGGCCAGAACAGCCCCTCGGACCGCGCCGTCACCGGCGCCAGCGGAAACAGTGACACGACATCGCCCGGCACCAGATCCAGCTCCAGCCGGGGCGGCAGGTGAAAGATCACCTCGACCGCGCCGATGAGCAGACAGGGACGATCCACCTGCCGCACCAGCGTATTGAACGTTGCCAGCTGGTGATCGACACGCGCGCCCAGAAAGCCCACCCCCAACACCAGAGGCGCCGAGATATGGCGCAGCGCCTTGTCGAAATCGGTGCTGTCCTGCTCGGAAATCGAATGAAGCCGTTCGTCAGGGATGCGGACGCGTTGCAATGCCGGCAGACTGTCCATATCCCCGATGACGGCATCGGGCATCCGCCCTTGCGCCAGCGCCACCAGCGCGCCACTATCGGCGGCGACCAGCACTCTGGCGCGCTCCAGCGCCAGATCCAGGTCTCCTGAACCGACCTCACCGCCGCCAATCAGGGTTACTGGTTCCGGCGCCTCAACAATCGCGGTTTTCATGGCGGGATTGTCGCCCTTTCTGGAAACAGGACATATTGTAGTCACAAAATGATACGCTCATTTGCACAGAATCGGGCCGAAATTGACGCCCAAGGGATGGTAAACGCTTAGGCACATCTATGTAGAGGACGAGCATCCCATGGTACAGAACAACAAGGTCTTGACCGTCTCCTATGGGACGTTTTCCTGCACCCTTGAGGGGTTCGAGGATTCCTTTGACACGATGAAGGCCATTGCCGAGTACTTTCGGGACCTTGCCGCCGATGACCGGTATTTCGGGGCCGAACCGCCACAGCCGGATGCCGACATGCTGGCCCGGATCGCCGAGCGCGAGATCGCCCGCCAGGTCGAGGCCCGGCGTGACGACAAGGGCATCGTGCTGCGCGCAGCCGCGCCCGCCGCGCTGGCAGCAGAGCCCGCGATTGCGGAAGCGGTGAGCGACGCCCAAACCGTAGGACCGGTCGCCAAAGCACCTGTTTCCGACATCCCCGCCGCCGATGCGGCGCCAGCGACCGCCGGACCGGTCGCCGAGGCTCCGGTTGAAGTAGAGGAGCCCCCCGCGCAGGCCCCGGAGGATTCGCCGGAAGTCGCCGAGGAACAGCCCGCACCCGCTGATGACGCGCCGATTATCGAGGCATCAGACGACGAGGCACCCGAGTTGCCGGTGACCGAGGCGCCCGAAATCGTCGAAGCGCCGACGGAAGCCGAAGTGGCAGCCGCGGCGGTCGAGGACGATGCCGACAGCGAGACCCTGCTCGCCAGCATCGCCGCGCAATTCGACGACCTGCCAGAGGACGCGGTTGAAGCGCAGATCGAGGATGAGGACGAACTCGACATCCTGCCCATGGCCGAAGCGGTCGAGGACGCCCCCGAAGCGCCTGCCGCACCCGATTCCATCGCGGCCAAGCTGCAACGCATCCGCGCCGTGGTGTCGCGTAACGAACAGGCCAGCCAAGCTGACGCGCGCTATACCGAAGACGAACATGCAGAAAACGTCGCCGAACTCGACACGATCGAAGAGGACGCCAATCCGATCGACCAGATCGACAGCGGGCTCGCGGCGCGTTTCGTTACGGAAACCGTAGACGCCGAGGAAGAACGCGAAGAGGCGATTGCCGACGCCACTGCCGAAGAGGCAGCACAGCCCGAAGCCGTAAGCCCCCCGCGTGTGGCCGTCCGTGTCAGCAAGATCAAGCGCACCGAGTTCGAGGCCGAAACGGAAGAGGTCGATGCCAGCGCAACCGGCTCGCTCTCGCCCGAGGACGAAGATGATCTGCTGCGCGAGCTTGCCGCTGTAGAGGCGGAATACCTGGCCGAACGCGGCGGCGACACCGCCCGCACGGATGTGGATGTGGAGGACGACGACGACGACATCGACCTGCTCAGCCTAGATGACGATGACGAAGATACCTCGGATGTGGATGGATCGCTTTTTGCCGAGGCCGACGCCACCAGCGATGACGATGACGTCGATACGTTCGAGGGTGGCCCGGAAACGACCAGGGCCGCTCCAGCCGGCGGCGACGACGACATTTCGCGCCTGCTTGCCGCCGCCGACGAGAAACTCGAAGACCCGGATCTGTCCACCACCCGCGAGACCTATTCGCAGATGCGAGCGGCAGTTGCCGCGACCCGTGCCGAGCGGTCGGCTGGCGGCACTTTGGGCACCCATTCCAGCGAGGACGAATACCGCACCGACCTGTCCGAAGTCGTGCGTCCGCGCCGCCCCGTCGCCAGCAGCAGCACACCGCGCGCCCGGACCGAGGAGCGTCCGGCGCCGCTGAAACTGGTGGCTGAACAACGCATCGATACCAAGCGCTCGTTGGGCAGCGGTCCGGTGCGTCCGCGCCGCGTGGCCAGCCTGGTCGCCGAAGAGGCCCCGGCCAAGGCCGCCGAAGGCAGCTTTGCCGATTTTGTCGCCGAGACCGGTGCCAGCGGCCTGCACGAATTGCTGGAGGCCGCGGCCTCGTACCTGTCCTTTGTCGAGGGCCGCGACCAGTTCTCGCGCCCGCAGCTGATGAACAAGGTGCGCCAGCTCGACGATCAGGAATTCAACCGCGAGGACGGGCTGCGCTCGTTCGGTCAACTCCTGCGTGAGGGCAAACTGAAGAAAACCGCCAGCGGTCAGTTCACCGCCTCGGGTCAGATCGGGTTCCGACCGGACAAACGCGCCGCTGGCTGACCCATACAAGACCCATGAATGCAAAACGGCGCCCGGTCATCGCGGCGCCGTTTTGCATTTTCAAGGATGCGGATCACTCGTCGACATCATCGACATCGGATTGACCGGCCAAGTGCCGCCGGACGTGACTCCAGCTCAGCCCGACGCCCAGCACCACCGAAAGGGCAAAGATTCCCAGCCAGACATTCACCGTGGTATTGTCCAGATGCAGCAGACCGAAATCAAACAGAACCCAGAGCAGCGAGGCGATCACCGACAGCACCAATGCCATCCCGAACGGCCCGATCGAGCGCAGGGTGGCCCGCAGATAGATGATATAACCGATCGTCAGCAACAGCCCCATGAACACGGCGACCGACAGATGGGTTTGGTAGTTCCAGTATGCCCATCGGACAAAATTTATCTCCGTCGGATTGTAGGTCAATGCCAACAAACCGAAGGCAAACATCCATCGCAGGAAAATGCCCATGTCCCGAACCGCCTGTTCTTTTTTGCGCACGAGAATCACCCAAATAGGTGAATCTGTCCAGTGATTCAGATCACATGCGTCGAAATTGCGGTTTCCCTGCCGCGCGCGCACCGATATATGGGCGCGGGTTTGTAACACCAGCAAAGGACCTATCATGGCCAATGTCGTCGTTGTCGGCGCCCAATGGGGCGACGAGGGTAAGGGCAAGATCGTGGATTGGCTCAGCGAGCGCGCCGATGTGATCGCACGCTTTCAGGGTGGCCATAACGCCGGTCATACGCTGGTGATCGACGGCAAGGTCTACAAGCTGCACGCGCTGCCCTCGGGCGTGGTGCGCGGCGGCAAGCTGAGCGTGATCGGCAATGGCGTGGTGCTGGACCCCTGGCATCTGCTGGGCGAGATCGAGACGGTACAGGCGCAGGGTGTCGAGATCAGCCCCGAAACGCTGATGATCGCCGAGAACACGCCGCTGATCCTGCCGCTGCATGGCGAGTTGGACCGCGCGCGCGAGGATGCTGCCAGCAAGGGCACCAAGATCGGCACCACCGGCCGCGGCATCGGCCCGGCTTATGAGGACAAGGTAGGCCGCCGTGCAATCCGCGTTGCCGATCTGGCAGACGAGGCCACGCTGGTTGCCCGTGTCGACCGCTCATTGCAGCACCACAACCCCCTGCGCAAGGGGCTGGGTGTCGAACCGGTGGATCGTGACGCGCTGATCGCGCAGCTGAAAGAGATCGCGCCGCGCATCCTGCCCTTTGCCGCACCGGTCTGGAAGGTGCTCAACGAGAAACGCAAGGCGGGCAAGCGCATCCTCTTCGAGGGGGCTCAGGGCGCGCTTCTGGATATCGACTTTGGCACCTATCCGTTTGTCACCTCGTCGAACGTGATCGCGGGTCAATCGGCCACCGGGGTGGGCATCGGCCCGAACTCGATCGACTTCGTTCTGGGCATCGTCAAGGCCTATACCACCCGTGTCGGCGAAGGCCCCTTCCCGACCGAACTGCACGACGCCGATGGCGAGCGTCTTGGCACGCGCGGCCATGAATTCGGCACCACCACCGGGCGCAAACGGCGCTGCGGCTGGTTCGACGCGGCGCTCTTGCGCCAGACCTGCGCCACCAGCGGCATCAACGGCATCGCGCTGACCAAGCTCGACGTGCTCGACGGGTTCGAGACGCTCAAGATCTGCGTCGGCTACGACCTGGACGGCGCCCGGCTCGATTATCTGCCCACCGCCGCCGACCAACAGGCGCGCTGCACGCCCATCTATGAGGAAATGCCCGGCTGGTCGGAATCGACCGAGGGCGCGCGCAGCTGGGCCGACCTGCCTGCCAATGCGATCAAATACGTGCGTCGCGTCGAGGAACTGATCGACTGCCCGGTCGCCATGCTCTCGACCAGCCCGGAGCGGGAGGACACCATTCTGGTGACCGACCCGTTCGCCGACTGATGGCGATGAGCTACAAGGCCCGCCGCCGCTGGGCACTGGTGATTCTGCTGGTGGGGCTGCCGCTCTACGTGGTGGTGGCAGTGACCCTGACCGACTGGCTGCGCGCCCGGTTCGACGGGTTGCCGATGCTGGTTGAACTGGCGGTGTTCGTGGGCCTCGGCATCCTCTGGGCGCTGCCCTTCAAGGCCGTGTTTCGCGGGGTCGGTCAGGCCGACCCCGAAGACAAGGGCTGATCACTCGGCCAGCCGCACCGGCTGGCCATGCGGCGTTGTCAGATAGGCGTGTTCCCAGGCCGCGCGCATGCGCGCGCGCTCCTCGGGCGCGGCCTCGCCCGCCTCGCTCAAGAGCGTCTCCAGCGTCTCCAGCCAGGCGTTGAAGTAATCCTCGCCGCCGTCCAGATCACGAGACAGGCCGTGCCGTTTCAGCGTGACCGAGAACCGGTCGACCCACTCGGCCCAGGTGAACCGCCCCGCCTCGTTCAGATGCACCGTCAGGGCAAAGACCTGCGCATGCCAGGGCTCGGCAAAGACCGGCTCGGGCGCGGCGATATCGGGGCACTCGCTCATGCCGGCTCCAGGTAACTTTGCCAGAGGTCCAGCACCACCTCATCGCCTGGCGCCTCGGGGTCGGCCCACAGCTCGGAGGCCGGAAAGGCCACCGCATAAAGCGGCTCGGGCGCCTCGCCCAGCCGGTGCGCATTGCTGTCCGGCAGCACATGGCTGCCGTGTTTCAACACGATCCGCCCGCGCGCGCCCGCCGCATAAGCGGGCAGCCGCGTATGGCCGCCATCGACCAGCCGGTTGGCCGCCGGGCGCAAGGTGCGCACCATCTGCCCCACGTCGAACCGCGCCGCCACGTTTGACGGGCGGTCTGCCGGACCGCCGCGCGCCAGCACAGCCGCCACCGCCTCGGCCTTCATCGCGCGTTCGGCCAGCGGGTGGGGCACGTCGCGCCCCTGCCCGCGCAGGTCATCCTCGGTCAGCACCCCGGTCTCGACCAGCAGATCGGCCAGCGCCGCGATCCATTTCTCGAAATAGCTGAAGCGGCCGTAATCCGCCGGGGACAGCCGCTCGCGCGCATGGCGCGAGATGTCGATGTTCCACTGTCCCAGCGCCCCCGCCGCCAGTGTCAGCGCCAAGGCCCGCGCCTGCCAGTCGCCCAGCTGCGGGATGCCATCGGCCTCGGGCGTGATAGCGCCATCGCCGAACCGCCCGCCCATGTCATGCACCCGCGTCATGCCGGCACCCGCGCCAGCCCGGTGCCGATCATGCTGTCGCGCGTCACCAGTTCGGCCAGCGCTTCCTCGTCCAGACCCTCGCTCCCCTCGGGCCGCATCGGCAGTACCAGATAGCGGATCTCGGCCGTCGAATCCCAGACACGCACGGCGGTCCCCTCAGGCAGGCTCACCCCGAACTCGGCCAGCACCTTGCGCGGCTCACGCACCGCGCGCGAGCGATAGGCGTCGGATTTGTACCAGCCCGGCGGAATGCCCAACAGCGGCCAAGGATAGCAACTGCACAGGGTGCAGACGACCATGTTATGGGTCTCGGGCGTGTTCTCGACCACGACCATGTGTTCTCCCTGCCGCCCGTAATATCCCAGCTCGGTCAACAGCGGCATGGCATCGGCCAACAGCGCCGCCTTGAACGCCGGATCGGCCCAGGCCCGCGCCACCACACGCGCCCCGTTCTGCGGACCGATGCGATTCTGATAGGTGTCGATGATCTCGTCCAGAGCGGCCGGATCGATCAGCCCCTTGCGGGTCAGGATCGTCTCGAGCGCCTTGACGCGCAGCGCCGGTTCCGGAGGGAGAAGGGAATGCGGGTGGTCGTGATGGTCATGTGGCATGGCGCAAAGACTGCCGCGCGACCCCACCCCTGTCCAGCCTCTTTGATGTGATCGGCCGCTTAACCGCAGGTGATCCAAACTCGCGACTTGCCCCTGCGGGCAAACTTGCATAGATACCACGCGGTACACGCCACCGGCCGCAGGAATACCATGGAAAACGTCGTCCTCATCATTCACCTTCTCCTGGCTCTGGGCCTGATCGCCGTCGTCCTGATGCAGCGGTCCGAAGGTGGCGGCCTGGGCATGGGTGGCGGCGGCGGCGGCGTGATGACCGGCCGGGCGGCCGCAACCGCGCTCAGCAAGGTGACCTGGGTTCTGGCCATCGCGTTCATCGTGACCTCGATCACCCTGACCGTGATCGCAGCGCAAAAGGCGGCGGGCACCTCGGTCATCGACCGTCTGGGCGTTCCGGCGCCCGAAGCATCCGAGCCGGCCACACCCAGCGTTCCGGCAGGCAGCGACCTGTTGCCGCCCAGTGCGGGCGACAATGCACCCCTGGTGCCCAAGGCCGACTGATCTACAACAGTTTGCACTCCTGGTGAGGGCCGCAACAGCATCTTGCGGTTCTCTTGCGCAATTGGCGCGAATCCTTTATACGTGAAGTCCCGTGATGCTGCGGTTTTTCCGAAACCGCCGGGCAGCTGAATTATGACTTCTCACGGGGGCAGCCGAACACTCATGGCGCGTTTCATCTTCATCACCGGCGGTGTCGTTTCTTCGCTTGGCAAGGGTCTGGCCTCGGCCGCATTGGGCGCTCTGCTGCAAGCGCGCGGATTTTCCGTCCGCCTGCGCAAGCTCGACCCCTATCTGAACGTCGATCCGGGCACCATGTCGCCCTTTGAACATGGCGAGGTCTTCGTCACCGACGACGGTGCCGAGACCGACCTGGACCTCGGCCATTACGAACGCTTCACCGGGGTGGCGGCGCGCAAGACGGACTCGGTCAGCTCGGGCCGGATCTATTCCAACGTGCTGGAGAAAGAGCGGCGCGGCGACTACCTCGGCAAGACCATCCAGGTCATTCCCCACGTCACCAACGAGATCAAGGATTTCATCTCGATCGGCGAGGACGAGGTCGATTTCATGCTCTGCGAGATCGGCGGCACCGTCGGCGATATCGAAGGCCTGCCCTTCTTCGAGGCGATCCGCCAGTTTTCCCAAGACAAGCCGCGCGGCCAGTGCATCTTCATGCACCTGACGCTGCTGCCCTATATCAAGGCCAGCGGCGAACTCAAGACCAAGCCCACCCAGCACTCGGTCAAGGAGCTGCGCTCCATCGGCATCGCACCCGATATCCTCGTCTGCCGCTCCGAAGGCCCGATCCCGCAGAAGGAACGCGAGAAACTGGCGCTCTTCTGCAACGTCCGCCCCGAAGCGGTGATCGCCGCGCAGGATCTCTCGACCATCTACGACGCACCGCTGGCCTATCACGCCGAGGGGCTGGATCAGGCTGTGCTGGACGCCTTCCAGATCAGCCCGGCGCCCAAACCCGACCTGACGAAATGGGAAGACGTCAGCGACCGCATCCACAACCCCGAGGGCGAGGTCAAGGTCGCTATCGTCGGCAAGTACACCCAGCTGGAAGACGCCTATAAATCCATCGCCGAGGCGCTGACCCATGGCGGTATGGCCAACCGCGTGAAGGTCAGGATCGAATGGGTCGATGCCGAGATCTTCGACCGCGAGGATCCCGCGCCCTATCTCGAAGGCTTCCATGCCATCTTGGTGCCCGGCGGCTTTGGCGAACGCGGCACCGAGGGCAAGATCAAGGCGGCGCAATACGCCCGCGAACACCAGGTGCCCTATCTGGGCATCTGCCTCGGCATGCAGATGGCGGTTATCGAGGCGGCGCGCAACGTCGCGGGCATGGCCAGCGCCGGATCCGAGGAGTTCGATCACGAGGCGGGCGCCAAACGGTTCGAGCCGGTAGTCTACCACCTCAAGGAATGGGTGCAGGGCAACTACAAGGTCAGCCGCAAGGTCGACGACGACAAGGGCGGCACTATGCGCCTCGGCGCCTATGACGCGGTACTGGCCGAAGGTTCGAAAGTGGCCGAGGTCTATGGCACCTGCAACATCGAGGAACGCCATCGCCACCGCTACGAGGTGGATATCAAGTACCGCGACAAGCTGGAAAAGGCGGGGCTGCGGTTCTCCGGCATGTCGCCTGATGGCCGCCTGCCCGAGATCGTGGAGTGGGCGGACCATCCGTGGTTCATCGGGGTTCAATATCACCCCGAGCTGAAATCGAAACCCTTCGCGCCGCATCCCTTGTTCGCCGATTTCGTGCGCGCGGCCAAGGAAAGCTCGCGTCTGGTCTAAGCAAAAGAAGGGGGCTCTGCCCCCGTCACCTGCGGTGCCTCCCCCGGGATATTTTCGGCAAGAGGAAAGACGCAGGCCCGCCTCTTCATTTCGCCAGAAATACTCCGGAGCGCGAGGCAGCGCCTCGCCCCCCGCGCCAGAGGCGCGACACAAGGCGGGTGCGCCGCAGGCGCTCAATTTTAGAACAGTCAGGCGGCCTCGCCCCAGGTATCGGCCAGTACCCGCATCCAGTTCCCCCAGCAAATGCGCTCGATCCGGGCCGAAGGGTAGCCGTGCCGCTCCATCGCTTCGACCAACATCGGCAACTTGTCGACCGAATTGAGCCAGCCAGGCGGCGTGCAGCCATCGTAATCCGAGCCGATTGCCACGCCCTCCTCGCCCAGCCTGTCCAGCAAGTGGTCGAATTGCGCCATCAGCCACGCTGCGGGTATGTCATCGTCTGGGCGCCCATCAGGGCGCAGGAAGGTGGATTCGAAATTCACCCCCGCCAAGCCTCCGCTCTCGGCCATGATCCGCAACTGTTCATCGGTCAGGTTGCGCGCATGCGGCACCAGTGCATGCGCGTTGGAATGGGTCGCCACCAGCGGGCGCGTCGATATCGCCGCCACGTCACGGAATCCGGCCAGGTTCAGGTGGCTGAGATCGACCAGGATCCGCATCTCCTCGCAGCGCGCAATCAGGGCGCGGCCGCGCTCGGTCAGGCCCGGCCCGATATCGGGGCCGGAAGGATAGCGGAATGGTACACCGTGACCAAAGGCGTTCGGCCGGCTCCAGACCGGACCCAGCGAGCGCAGGCCCAGCGCATAAAGCTCTTCCAGCTCATAGAAATCGGGGCCGATTCCCTCGGCCCCTTCCAGATGCAAGATCGCCGCCAGCAGCCCCTCGTCCCGTGCCCGCGCGATCTGGCCAGCGCTTGTACAGATCCGCAGCGCGCCTGCCTCTTCCAGTGCCACCAGCGTATCGGCCTGGGCCCGGATCATCTCCCAGGCCTGCGGTTCGGGTACTGGCTCGGGCAGAGGTAGATCATATTCCGCGCCCAGCGCGCTGAAATCCGTGGCGCCGTCAGAGCGCGCCCAAAGGGCGAAGAAACCGCCACCAAACCCGCCAGCCCGCGCGCGCGGCAGGTCGAGTTGCCCCGGCAACCCGGTCAGGAACCCACCCGCGGCAGCCCGGCCACCGGCGCGAGCCAGCTCGGTCAAGACATCGTTATGGCCATCGAAGACAATCATGCCAGCAAGTTTGCCCGAATTCCGCGCCTGCACAAGCGGGATTGCATCGCCGCGCATTGCGGGCCACCCTGCGGCCTGAACGACGAGGAGACAATCATGCCCAAAGGATACTGGGTCGCCCATGTGGATGTGGACGACATGGAGATCTACAAGAGTTATATCGCGGCCAACGCAGAGCCTTTTGCCGAATATGGCGCCCGGTTCCTGGTCCGTGGTGGCGGGCGCGAGACGCGTGAGGGCCAGGCCCGCGCGCGCACCGTGGTGATCGAGTTTCCCAGTTACGAGGCGGCTCTGGCCTGCTATGACAGTCCCGGTTATCAGGCGGCCAAGGCCCTGCGCGAGCCGGTCTCGACCGGCGATCTGGTTATCATCGAAGGCTATGACGGGTAGAACACGCTTGGCCAGACGCAACATATGGGATAGATTGCGCCCATGCTGAAAAAGTTCCTTCAGGCCTTTCGCCCGCCTTCTCCATCGCCCCTGCCCGACCCCGATGCCGAGCTTGCGCTGGGTGCGCTTCTGGTGCGCGTGGCCAAGGCGGACCGCGAATACCAGGTCGAGGAGATCAGCCTGATCGACCGGATCCTGGCCCGGCTCTATGGTCACAACGCCATAGAGGCGGCCAAGGTGCGCGCAACCTGCGAAAAGCTGCACGCCGCCGCGCCCGACACCGATACCTTTGGCAAGCTGATCCGCGAGACCACCGGCCTCGAAGAGCGGCTTGCCGCGCTGGATGCGCTTTGGGAAGTGGTGCTGGCCGATGGTCTGCAACGCGAGGGAGAGCTGAAGATCGTCGAAGAGGCGCGGATTGCCATGGGTCTCAGCCGCAAGGACAGCGACGGCGCCCGCGACCGCATACTGGCGCGCGCGGGCTAGGTCCGTCGCCACCAACGACCAGACCCGGATGGAGTCGCCATGTTCCGAGAGTTTCTGACCCGGCTGACACAGCCGCAGCCCGCGCCGCTTGACGATGGCGATGCGCGTCTGGCGCTGACAGCGCTCTTGGTGCGGATCGCCCGCGCGGACAATGACTATGCCCAGGCCGAGCGCGACCGGATCGACCGGATCGCAGCTGCCCGCTACGGGCTGAGCCCGTTCGAGGCGGCGCAGCTGCGCGCCCGCGCCGAAGAGCTGGAGGCCGAGGCACCCGACACCGTCCGCTTTACCCGCGCGATCAAGGAGGCCGTCGCCTATGAGGAGCGCCGCGCCGTGGTCGAAGCGTTGTGGTCGGTGGTACTAGCCGATGGAGAACGCGCCCAGGAAGAGGACGCGCTGTTGCGGCTGGTGGCGAACCTGCTGGGCGTCAACGACCGTGACTCGGCCCTGGCACGGCAAAAAGCGGCAAGCCGATGACCGCCATGCTGGGCATGTATGACCTGCCGCCCCTGCGCGCCGCCAATGACCGGTTCTGGGCGCTGATCCGTGCGGAACTGGGATATGGCCCCGAAACGCTCGACCGGACGCGCGATGTCTGGGCGATCTGGCGCGATCCCGAACTGGTGCTGGCACAGACCTGCGGCATGCCCTATCGCACCCGGTTGCATGGCCATGTGCAACTGGTGGGCACGCCCGATTACGGGCTGTCGGGCTGCCCGCCGGGGCATTACCGCTCGGTCTTTGTGGCACGGGTCGACGATACGCGCGACCTGCCCGCGCTGGCAGGTGGCACCTTTGCCTATAACGAGGCGCTGTCGCAGTCGGGCTGGGCGGCGCCGATGACCCATCTGCAAGGGGCCGGGCTGGTCCCTGCCGCGCTGCTGGAAAGCGGCGCGCATGCGGCCTCGGCCGCGGCCGTGGCCGAGGGGCGGGCCGATCTGGCGGCGCTGGATGCGCTGACCTGGACCCTGCTGTGCGAACACACCGATCTGGGTGGGCGGCTGCGCGAGGTGGCCCATACCACGCCCACCCCGGTGCTGCCCTATATCACTGCGCCGGGACGGGATGCCGCCGCTATTGCCGCCGCCGTCCGGACGGCGATTGCGAATCTGGACCCGGCCGATCGTGCGGCACTGCATCTCGAGGGGCTGGTCGACATTCCTGCCTCGGCTTATCTGAGCATCCCCAATCCGCCGGCACCGTCTGCTATTTGTTCCGCAGACTGATCATTTCGTCGGGTTAACCGGTACAAACCGTCGATTTGAACATTGCAATGTGTCGGATTTTCCGACCTAGTACCGCCCTAACACGCAAAACAAGACATCGGGACACCACGTGACAGAGACTGCCCCCGTCATCCAGATCAAGAACCTGCACAAGAGCTTTGGCCAGCTCGAAGTCCTCAAAGGTGTCGATATCACCGCCCATCGCGGTGACGTGGTGTCGTTGATCGGCTCATCGGGATCAGGCAAATCCACGCTGCTCCGTTGCTGCAACCTGCTGGAAGACAGTCAGCAGGGCGAGATCCTGTTCAACGGCGAGCCGGTCCGCTGGACCGGCAGCGGCAGCCACCGCCGCCCCGCCGACGCCAAACAGGTTCTGCGCATCCGCACCAACCTGAGCATGGTGTTCCAGCAGTTCAACCTGTGGGCCCATATGACCATCCTGCAAAACGTGATGGAGGCGCCGATCCACGTGCTGGGCCGCGACCGGGCCGAGGTCGAGGAGAGCGCGCGGCGCTATCTCGACAAGGTGGGGATCGGTGACAAATGCGACAACTATCCGGCCCAGCTGTCGGGCGGCCAGCAGCAGCGCGCCGCCATCGCGCGCGGGCTGTGCATGGAGCCGCAGGCGCTGTTGTTCGACGAGCCGACCTCGGCGCTTGACCCCGAGCTGGAGCAGGAAGTGATCAAGGTGATCCGGGACCTGGCCGCCGAGGGCCGCACCATGATCCTGGTCACCCATGACATGAAGATGGCCGCCGATATCTCGTCCCATGTCATCTTCCTCCACCAGGGGCTGGTCGAGGAAGAGGGGACCGCCGAAGATATCTTTGCAGCGCCGAAATCCGAGCGTTTGCAGGGCTTTCTTTCCGTCACCAAGGCCGCATAATCAAAATACCAACGACAATGGGAGTCTCTCAATGAAGAAACTGATTCTGACCACCGCCGCGCTGGCGCTGACCGCCGGCATGGCCATGGCCGACACCGTGCGCATGGGCACCGAGGGCGCGTATCCTCCGTACAACTTCATCAACGACGCGGGCGAGGTCGACGGGTTCGAGCGTGAACTGGGCGACGAGCTGTGCAAGCGCGCCGGCCTGACCTGCGAGTGGGTCAAGAACGACTGGGATTCGATCATCCCGAACCTGGTGTCGGGCAACTACGACACCATCATCGCCGGCATGTCGATCACCGACGAGCGTGACGAGGTGATCGATTTCACCCAGAACTACATCCCGCCGACCGCCTCGTCCTATGTCGCCGCCGCCGAAGGCGCAGACCTGTCGGGCATCGTCGCGGCCCAGACCGCCACCATCCAGGCCGGATACATCGCCGAAAGCGGTGCGACACTGGTGGAATTCGCCACGCCTGAGGAAACCATCGCCGCCGTCCGCAACGGCGAGGCCGATGCAGTGTTTGCCGACCGGGACTATCTGGTTCCGATCGTCGCGGAATCAGGTGGCGAGCTGATGTTCGTGGGCGATGACGTGCCGCTGGGCGGTGGCGTCGGTATGGGTCTGCGCGAAAGCGACGGCGAGCTGCGCGGCAAGTTCGACGCTGCCATCACCTCGATGAAAGAGGACGGCACGCTGAACACGATGATCAAGAAATGGTTCGGCGAAGACGCCGCCGTTTACGAATAAACCCTGCGGGCGGGCCTGCCGAGCGCGGCAGGCCCGATCCCACGCGGCCACCATTGCCGCGCCCTGCCCCGCAAAGGCCCGCCGATGTTCTCCTACTGCACCGATCCCGATACGCTGGACACGGTCCGCTGGTTCTCCTGCTTTCTGACCAACGGCGTGCACCTGTCCTTCTACATGTCCTTCATCAAGGTTCTGGTCCTTCTGCTGGTCACCGCCCCGGTGGCGCTGGCGGTGGGCTTTGCCGGGGCCATGGCCACGCGCGCCACGCTGCCGCCGCTGCGCTGGCTGGGCGAGGGCTATATCGCGATCATGCGCGGCGTGCCCGACATTGCCTTCTTCCTGTTCTTCGTGATCGCGCTGGATCAGGCGTTCGAATGGACCCGGCACCAGATCCTGTGCCCCGACTGGACCGATCCGATCCGGCAGGGCAACGATTTTCTGGTCTGCCCCGATGCCAAGCTGCCGCTGGGCCGGGCCGCTGAATGGGTGCATCAGACCTATTCCTTCTTCCTGGCCGTGGTGACCTTTGCCATCGTTTTCGGCGCATTTGCGGCCAATGTGTTGCGCGGCGGCATGCGCGCCGTGCCCCATGCCCAGCTTGAAACTGCCGCCGCCTATGGCATGTCCCGGCGCCAGACCTTCTGGCGCATCCTGGTGCCGCAGATGTGGATCTATGCGCTGCCCGGCCTGTCGAACCTGTGGCTGATTCTGATCAAGGCAACGCCGCTGCTGTTCCTGCTGGGGATCGAGGATATCGTCTATTGGGCACGCGAGATCGGCGGTACCAAGACCTCGCAATTCACCGATTACCCGCATGGCGACTGGCGCATGTGGTATTTCCTGTTCCTGCTGGTCTTCTATCTCAGCTTCACCCGCATCTCGGAAATTCTGCTTGAGAGGCTGACCGTGCGACTGAGTCACGGCCAGGCCACCACCGGCGGCGAGGCCCTGCGCAAGGAGGCCGCGGCATGAAATCCTGCATCGACACCATCCAGGACTACGGCCTGCGCTCGATCGGTATCGGAGAGCGGCTGTTGCCACGGTCCGATTTCACGCTTTGCGAACAGTTCACACTGATCGGCTCTGGCATGATCTGGAACATCTATTTCGGCCTGATGGCGCTGGTCACCGGCTATTTCCTGGCTGTCACCCTGGCGCTGGGCAAAAGCGCGTCCAACCCCTGGGCGCGGAAACCGGCGGAATGGTTCATCTTCATCTTCCGCGGCTCGCCCCTCTTCATCCAGTTCTTCTTTGCCTATTTCTTCTTCCTGTCGCTGAAGAAGAGCTATCCGATGTTCGACATGCTGACCTCGGCCTGGGCGGGTGCGCTGATCGTGCTGTTCATGAACACCGCCGCCTATTCGGCCGAGATCTTCTATGGCGCGCTGCGCACGATCCCAAAGGGCGATGTCGAGGCCGCTGACGCCTATGGCATGAGCGGCTGGCCCCGCTTCCGCCGCATCGTCTGGCCCACCATGATGCGGCTGGCCTGGCCCGCATACACGAACGAGGCGATCTTTCTGTTTCACGCCACAACGCTGGTGTTTTTCTCGGCCTTCCCGGCCTGGCAACAGCGCGGCGATGCGCTCTATTACGCCAGCTATTTCGCGGACAAGACGTTCAACCCGTTCGTCCCTTACCCGATTCTCGCCTTTTATTTCATCCTGCTGACCCTGGCGGTTGTGGGCGTGTTCGGCGTGATAAACACGCGGCTGAACCGGCACCTGCCCGCCGAACGCCGGCCCAAGATGCGCCTGCGCCCCAACCTGATGCGGTGACCCTTTCCCGTGGGGGTCGCCGGGCGCTGGTCTGGCTGCTATTCCCAACCTGGCGCCCCGGCTGTCTGGACATGGTTTGATCCATGACCGGTTTGCCCTGACGCGCGGTCGGACAAGACCCCGGAAATATCGCTTGCCAGCCCCCCATGGCTAGTAGTAGAAATTTGATCAAATCTAACAGACATCGCGTGAGAAGGGCCCATGCAAGCCAAAAACTGGCTGCGGAAGAACCCGCAGGTAAGAACAATTCGTGTGGCCGCCGCCGACCTGAACGGCCAGCCGCGCGGCAAGCGCGTGCCCGGGCGTTTTGCTGAAAAGGCGATCGAGGGCGGCACCCGCTTTCCGTTGTCGGTGATGAATCTCGACATCTGGGGCGAGGATATCGAGGACAGCCCGCTGGTGCTGGCCTCGGGTGACCGCGATGGCGTTCTGCAACCGACCGAGCGTGGTTTCATGCCGATGCCGTGGCTGGATACGCCCACCGGCCTGTTGCCGATCTGGATGTTCCACGAGGATGGCCGCCCCTATGAAGGCGATCCGCGCCATGCGCTGAACACCGTGGTCAAACGCTACAAGGCGCGCGGTCTGAAACCGGTGGTCGCGGTCGAACTGGAGTTTTTCCTGATCGACGACAGCGGTCGCCATCTTCAGGTGCCGCAATCGCCGAGGTCCGGCAAGCGTCGCAAGGCGGGCGAGATCCTGTCGCTGCGCGCACTGGACCAGTTTGATCATTTCTTCACCGAGCTTTACGACGCTTGCGAGGTGATGGACATCCCCGCAGATACCGCCATCTCCGAGGCGGGTGTTGGCCAGTTCGAGATCAACCTGATGCATCAGGACGACGCCCTGCGCGCCGCCGACGATGCTTGGTTGTTCAAGATGCTGGTCAAGGGGCTAGCGCGCAAGCATGGCTTTGCCGCCAGCTTCATGGCCAAACCTTACGAGGATTATGCCGGATCGGGCATGCATATGCATTTCTCGGTGCTCGATGACGAGGGTAACAACGTCTTTGACGACGGCACCGAGCGCGGCAGTGATACCATGCTGCATGCGGTGCGCGGCTGTCTGGACGCAATGTCCGGCAGCACGCTGATCTTTGCCCCTCATGACAACAGCTATGCCCGGCTGGTGCCCAATGCCCACGCCCCCACCGGGGTCGCCTGGGCCTATGAAAACCGCACCGCCGCCATCCGCATCCCCTCGGGCAGCCCGGTCGCGCGCCGGATCGAACACCGGGTCGCGGGCGGCGACGTCAATCCCTATCTGATGATCGCCGCGGTTCTGGGCGCCGCCATGAACGGGATCGAGGATGGCCAGATGCCGCCGCAACCGATCTCAGGCAATGCCTACAAGGCGAACCTGGCGCAGATCCCCGACCGTTGGGACACGGCGATCGACGCCTTCGAATCCGACCCAGCCGTCGCGCGGATTTTCGCGCCCGAGCTGATCCGCAACTATGTCATGACCAAGCGGCAGGAATTCCGCTACTTTCAAGAGTTGACCGAGGCGGAAAAAACCGAAGTCTATCTGGACACGGTCTGACCTGATCACGACATGGGCACTGCCGGAGCCCCGATCCGGCAACATTGACGACTGGTGACACATGAAGATCGGAATTCTCCTGACGGGCCACGCCCCGGACACGCTCATCGACGCGACCGGCGACTATGACACGTTCTTTGTCCGCCTGCTGGGCCCGCGGAATTTTGAGTTCGAAACCTATGCGGTGGTGGACGGTCAGTTCCCCAGCGGCGCCGAGGCCGCCGACGGCTGGCTGATCACCGGCTCGCGCCACGGCGTATACGAGGACCACCCCTGGATCCCGCCGCTCGAGGCGCTTATCCGTCAGATCCGCGATCAGGGTCAGCCGCTGATCGGGGTCTGTTTCGGCCACCAGATCATCGCCCAGGCCCTTGGCGGCAAGGTCGAGAAATTCCAGGGCGGTTGGGCCATCGGC
This sequence comes from Ruegeria sp. YKSF070, assembly GCF_059612725.1. NCBI lineage: Bacteria > Pseudomonadati > Pseudomonadota > Alphaproteobacteria > Rhodobacterales > Roseobacteraceae > Ruegeria > Ruegeria sp. YKSF070. The sequence continues at coordinate 144,174 of NZ_JBXWRD010000002.1, forward strand.
CCCACCGAATACGACATGGGCGGCGAGCAGGTGACGGTGAATGCCTGGCACCAGGATCAGGTCGTGGCCCTGCCAGACGGGGCCGAGGTCCTGGCCTCGAACGACTTCTGCCGGAATGCGATGGTGGCCTATGGCGACAATATCTGGACCATCCAGGCGCATCCAGAATACGACAACGAGTTTATCGGCGGGCTGATCCGGACCCGTGGCCGCGGCGTGGTGCCCGACACCGTGCTCGACGATGCGACCACGCGTCTCGACAGCCCGCTCGATAGCCCCGCCATCGGCAAACGCATGGCGGAATTCTACAAGAAAGCGAGGGCCTGACATGGCCGACTGGACAGACAATCTCCCCGATGCCGCCAAGGCATATCTGGAAAACCGCCGCCTGGACGAGGTGGAATGCATCATCTCGGACCTGCCCGGCATTGCCCGCGGCAAGGCGGTTCCGGCAAGCAAGTTTGCGCGGCAGGACTATTTCCACCTGCCCGACAGCATCTTTTACCAGACCATCACCGGTGACTGGGGCGATGCCGCCGGAGACGAGGGCTTTATCGAGCGGGACATGATCCTGCGCCCCGATTACTCGACCGCGACCGCCGCGCCCTGGACCGGCGACTGGACATTGCAGGTGATCCACGACGCCTATGACCGCGACGGCGACCCGATCCCGTTCAGCCCGCGCAACGTGCTGCGCCGGGTGGTCTCGCTCTATCATGCGCAAGGCTGGAAACCGGTCGTGGCGCCCGAGATGGAATTCTATCTGGTGGCCCGCAACCTCGACCCGGCCAAGGAAATCGAGCCGATGATGGGCCGCTCGGGCCGCCCCGCCGCCGCACGGCAGGCCTATTCGATGACGGCGGTCGACGAGTTCGGCCCGGTGATCGACGACATCTATGACTTTGCCGAGGCGCAGGGCTTCGAGATCGACGGCATCACCCAGGAAGGCGGCGCCGGCCAGTTGGAGATCAACCTGCGTCACGGCAGCCCGGTGCGGCTGGCCGACGAGGTGTTCTACTTCAAGCGACTGATCCGCGAGGCGGCGCTGCGCCACAATTGTTTCGCCACCTTCATGGCCAAGCCGATCGAGAACGAGCCGGGCAGCGCCATGCATATCCACCATTCGATCGTCGACATGGAAACCGGCGAGAACATCTTTTCCGGTCCGCAAGGGGGCGAAACCGACGCCTTCTATCACTTCATCGCGGGCCTGCAGAACCACCTGCCCTCGGGCCTGGCGGTGATGGCACCCTATGTGAATTCCTATCGCCGCTATGTTAAGGACCACGCCGCGCCCATCAACCTGGAATGGGGCCGCGACAACCGCACCACCGGCATTCGCGTACCGCTCTCCGGTCCCTCATCGCGGCGGATCGAAAACCGGCTCGCAGGCATGGATTGCAACCCCTATCTGGGCATCGCGGTCTCGCTGGCCTGCGGCTATCTCGGGCTGATGGAAGAGGCGCGCCCGCGCAAGCAATTCAAGGGCGATGCCTATGACGGTGAGGGCGACATCCCGCAGGTGATGGGCGACGCGCTGGACATGTTCGACGAGGCCAAGGCCCTGCACGAGGTGCTCGGCCCCGATTTCGCCCGCGTCTACAGCATCGTGAAACGCGCCGAATACAACGAGTTCCTGCAGGTGATTTCGCCTTGGGAACGCGAACACCTGCTGATGAACGTCTAAGCGGCAGCGATCAGTTCTCGAACGACATGAACCGGCTATGCCCGGGTTTGCCTTTGGCATTCCCGGGCATTTCCGGCAAGGCACCCCGGATCGGGCCGAACTTTTCTTTCTGTGATGGGGAAGGGCTTGCCCTTCCCCTTTTTCGCGATCTCCGCGTATCGCGCTGGTCCGCTCGAGCCCTGAGCGGTCACAGCCTCCTTAGCCTTTCCTTTTTCAGCGCACTTATCGCATTTGAATGGATGCTAGAGGTTGGCCACCGAAACAGGCGCCCAGTCACCCCACCATGGCTTCGCCTGTTCGATCTCAAAGGCCAGGGCGAAAAGCTTGTCCTCCCGACCGGCGGGCGCAACGAAATGGCTGCCGACTGGCAAACCTTCGCGGGTCAGCCCTGCGGGCACAGACATGCCTGGCAATCCAAGCGCGTTCTGAATTGGGGTGTAGGACGTGAACCTCGCAACGCGCGCGAACATCTCCTCGAATGGGACGCTCTCATCGAAAAGCGTGCCGATAGCAGGTGCTGTGCCTGGCGTGACTGGTGACAGGAATACATCGAACTCCGACAGCCATGCATCATATCTGGCGCCCAGCTCAAGCATGTACGAGTTGGCAGCTTCCTGATCTTCCGGAGTGAAGTTGCGCGCGAAGGCGGCCCAGTCGCGGACGAATACGTCAAGCAGTCCGGTTTCTTCCGGAGGTCGGCCCGCCTTCGCCGTCGCAGCGTCGGCGAGGCCAACCATGCGGAACCCGAAGATCTGGTTGAATCGCAGCTCGAACTCGTCGTCCACCGGGCTGTGCGTTTCGATGACGGTATGACCAAGCTGTTCGCAGAGTTCTGCCATCTCTTCGATCAGGCGCTGCACCTCGGGCTCTGGAAAATCACCGTAGTAATTGCGCAGATCGAAACCGATCCTCAGCCGGTCGGTGGACGGCCCCGAGACGAACGGGATCGGTCTGTGCGGCGCGGTCGGTGATCGGTCCTGCCCCAACGCGAATAGCATCGCGCTGTCTCGTACCGAGCGGCTTACGCAGTTGTCAGCGGCATAGGTCGTCTGATCGCTCGACCCCCACAACATACGACGGCGACTTGGCTTCAATCCGAAAACACCGCAACAGGATGCAGGGATCCGGATGGACCCGCCGCCGTCGCTGGCATGAGCGAGCGGGACGATACCTGCCGCGACCGCAGCCGCGGACCCTCCGCTGGAGCCGCCGGAGGAATGGTCGAGGTTCCACGGGTTGCGACACGGCCCAAGCAGTTGACCCTCGGTGACTGGAAGCGCTCCGACCTCTGGCATATTGCTCTTGCCGATCAGGTTCAGCCCGGCGGCCTCTTGGGCCAGCGCCAGCGGCGCGGACCTTGGCCGATAGTTATCACGGTAAGCGCGCGAACCCTGGGTCGTGTATTGCCCTGCAATATCGAGGTTATCCTTCACCACAAACGGAACCCCGGCGAACGGCCCTTGCGGCCGCATGTCCGCGGCCTTGTCTCTCGCCTCGTCATACATCGGGGTCGTGATCGCATTGAGACGCTGGTCAAGCGCCAAGGCGGCTTCGACCGCGGCGTCGCACAGCTCCGAAGGCGTCACCTCTCCGGATTTGACCAGTGCCGCAAGACCGAGACCATCCATGGTCAAAAGAGCGTGCCGAATGTCTGAAACCTGCGCCGAAGATCGCTGGCCAGCAGTTGCGCATACAAGGCTCGCGGTCGTCGAGCCAATGAAATCCCGTCTCGAAAGCATGGTTTCCTCCAAATACTCAACCTGCCGAGCAGATCAACTACAAGTTAAAGTGCCCATTACACTGCTTGGCAATCAACGAGCAGGAAACGCCAGCGATCGGGTTCCCGCAATAGACCATAATGTCCCGCATTGCGGACCAACACGATCTGCGGAACCCATATTTGCCGCGCGGCGGATTTCTGTATGTCCGTTCAGGATTTTCTTGGCTCTGTTACACAACTGATTTACAATTTTGAAAGGTTGAATTCAGGAATCTCAAATATGACACTGCCCCCTAACGTTCACGACGCCGAACCCATCCCCGCCGCCGCGCGCGAGGCTATCGACGCGCTGATGCAATCGGGTGACCTGTTCCGCTACACCGCGCCGCAGGATGCGCCGGTTGCGCTGCTCGAGGCAGAGTTCGCCGAACTTCTGGGGTCGAAATACGCGCTGGCGGTGTCGTCCTGCTCGGCGGCGCTGTTCCTGTCGCTCAAGGCCTTGGGCCTGCCGCGCGATGCGCGGGTGCTGATCCCTGGCTTTACCTTTGCCGCCGTGCCCTCGTCGGTCGTGCATGCCGATTGCGTGCCGGTGCTGTGCGAGGTCGGCGCCAACTATCGCATCGACATGGCCGATTTCGAGGCCAGGCTGGACGGCGTGCAGGCGGTGATCATCAGTCATATGCGCGGCCATACCTCGGATATGGATGCGATCATGGCGCTCTGCGAGGCGCGCGGTATCCCCGTGATCGAGGACGCGGCGCATTCGCTGGGCACCACCTGGCACGGGCGCAATATCGGCACCATCGGCCGGGTCGGCTGTTTCTCGTTCCAATCCTACAAGATGATCAACGCGGGTGAAGGCGGCATCCTGGTCACCGACGACGCCGATCTGGTGGCCCGCGCGGTGATCATGTCGGGTGCCTATGAGCATAACTGGAAGAAGCACAAGGGACCCGAGGGGCAGAATTCGCCGGAACTGGCCGAGGCCTTTGCCCGCTGGCAGAACAAGCTGCCGCTTTACAATCTGCGCCTGTCGAACCTGAGCGCCGCGGTGATCCGCCCGCAAATCCCCGAACTGGCGCGCCGGGTGCGCGACGGGTTGGCCAACCACGACTATGTGGCGGACCGCCTCAACACCTCGCCCTTCATCGACGTCCCCGCCCCGCTTGCTCCGGAACGGCGCGCCCCGGATTCGATCCAGTTCAACCTGATCGGGCTGGACGAGGCCGAAACCCGCGCCTTTGCCGCCGCAGCCGAGCGACGCGGGGTCAAGGTGCAGGTCTTTGGCCTGAGCGAGGACAACGCTCGTGCGTTCTGGAACTGGCAGTTCCTGGGCAATGTGCCCGACCTGCCCCAGACCCGCGCCATGCTGATGCGCGCCTGCGACGTGCGGCTGCCGGTGCGGCTGAGCCGGGCGGAACTGGACGTGATCGCCGATATCCTGCTGGCCGCAATGGCCGAGGTGACCGGCCCTGCCCGCGCCTATGGCACCTGAGGCATAGATTTTCCTAGGAAAATCGCCGCCGTTTTGTTGGAATGGGCTTGCCCGTTCCAACAGAGCAGACCCCGATGACCCGACGCCTGACCGCTATCCTTGCTGCCGATGTCGTCGGGTTTTCCGCGATGATGGGCCGGGACGAGGCCGGCACGCTGGCCCGCCTGATCGACATGCGCAAGACCGTGTTCGACCCGGAAGTAGCGCGCACCGGCGGCCGTATCGTCAAGCTGATGGGCGACGGAGCGCTGGTCGAGTTTTCCAGCGTCGCCAATGCGGTGTCCTGCGCCATCGCGGTGCAGGAACGCCTCGCTCCGGACCCGACGCTGAAGCTGCGGATCGGGGTCAACCTGGGCGATGTGATCCTGCAAGGCTCTGACCTCTACGGTGACGGTGTCAACATCGCCGCCCGGCTGGAGGCGCTGGCCGAACCTGGCGGCCTCTGTATATCCGGCCCCGTCGCCGACAGCCTTGGCAGCCGACTAGATCCACGCTTTGCCGATAGCGGATTGCAGCAACTCAAGAATATCGAAAAGCCGGTGCGGGTACTGCGCTGGTCGCCCGACATGGAACCCGCAGCAGCCCTGGCCGAACCGGGGTTTGACAGGCCGGGCATCGCCGTTCTGGCCTTTGACAACATGTCCACCGAGGCCGAGCAGGAATACTTCTCGGACGGGATCGCCGAGGACATCATCACTGCCTTGTCGCATTTCCGCGAATTCAAGGTCATCGCCCGCAACACTACCTTTACCTACAAGGGCAAAGCCGTTCGCGTCGACCAGGTCTGCAGGGACCTCGGCGTTCGCTATTTGCTCGAAGGCAGCGTCCGCAAGGCCGGCAACAAGGTTCGGGTCACCGCCCAGTTGATCGACGGCGAGACCGGTGCCCATCTCTGGGCAGACCGCTATGACCGCTCTATCGACGACATCTTTGCGGTGCAGGACGAGATCACCCAGGCCATTGTCGAGGCGGTGGCGCCCGAGACAATGAACGCCGAGTTCAAACGCGCCCGCAGCCGGCCCGAAAGCCTGTCCTCCTGGGACAAGGTGTTGCGCGCGCGCTGGCATCTGGGCAAGTTTTCGCAGCCCGACAATGAGGAGGCGCGCGCGCTGCTGAGCCAGATTGTCGCCAACGACCCCAACATGAGCGAAGCGCATGCAGGGATTGCCCTTTGCGACCTGATGGCCATGCTACATGTCTGGCGAACCGACACGGAGGCCGCGATCCAATCGGCAAAGGCTGCGGCGGCAAAGGCGGTCGAACTGGACGACAACAACGCCAATGCCCATGCCATTTTGGGCATGGCCTGTCTCTTTGCCCGTGATTTCGATGAGGGCGAGACACATCTGATGCGCGCAATCCGGCTCAACCCCAACCTGGCGGTTGGATACGGCAATTGCGCCGCGCTTTACGGTGTCTCTGGCCAGTACCCCGAGGCAAAGGCGGCCTATGAAAGGGCCGCCACGCTCAGCCCGCGGGATCCGCTGAAACCTTTCTGGCGGGGCGGGTTCGGCATCGGCGCCTATGTCGCGGCGGATTTTGAGACCTGCCTCCACAACGCGCAGGTCGGCCTGAAAGAGACACCGGCATATGCCTCTCTGATGCGGCAGGAGGCCGCCGCGCTGGCGATGCTGGGACGACAGGAGGAGGCGCTCGCCTCAGTCGGCAGGCTAGTCGAGAAGATGCCCGGACTGACCGTGGCCCGCGTGCGTGCAATAGTACCGGTCCGCCACGAGGCCGATTGGGAACTCTGGCTGGAAGGATTGCGTCGGGCCGGATTGCCGGAGTAGCCCGCATGGCAAGCGGTCTACGCTCTACGTGGGGGCCTTCACTCCCCTGTCAGGTCGAATAGCGCTACCGGCAGGAACAGCGCCGAAACGCCCTCGGATGTGGGCATGACACGGGACAGGATCGCCACCACCCCGGGCTGCTTGGCCGGGCCGATCAGCAGCGGCGCACCGGAATCTCCCCGCATCACCGGACAGAGACCGCGCAGCAGCCCATCTGCCGTCGGGCCTACCGGACACTCCCCCGTCAAGCTCAGCACATGCGGACGTAAACCACTGTATCCGGCAAGAACCCCGGCAGTTCCCGGCCGGGCAACCGGCAGCATGCCGACCGACCGCCCCAGAGGTTGCGCCAGTTCCAGCACCGCCCAATCCAGCGCCGGATCTGTCTGGAACCTGCCGTCTAAACCCTGTTTTGGGTCCAGGCGATAGCGCTGTACCGAGGAGGTCGCGGCGGCCTCGCCCCTCTGGTATCCTGCCACGAATTGCACCGAAACAGCCGACACCCAGCGTTTGCGCGCCTGATTGTAAAGACAATGCGCGGCCGTCAACACCAGCCGATCAGCGACAAGAACACCGGTACAATGCATACGGGTATCGGAACCGGCAAAGTTCACGCGTCCGATGGCACGCCATGGGCGCTCAGCCGCATCCACGATCCGGCGCGCACGGATATCCGCACATCCGGTCTCGGATTGGCTGCCCAAACCGCAGATCCCGTCATATTCTGGTTTCCAGACGCCCTGAGCCTTGCCAGCGCCGACGGGCAGCAGGGCCAACAGCGCCAGCAGCGCCAGCAGCGATAGCCGCCCCTGGATCAACTCAGCTTGGAAAGCTTGCGCTGCAACTCGGCGAGCTGTTTCTTGATGTCGTCCAGGTCTTCGCCCTGTTCGCCCTTGGCGCCATCCCCGTCCTTGCCCGGCGCGCTCCAGGTGTTGCCCAAGCCACCGGTCATGGCGCGGATGAAGGCCTCTTGCTGGGCCTTGAGCGCCTCGAAGCCGGGCATCTGCGCCATCGGGTTCATCGCGTTCATGTTCTCCATCAGCTTGGACTGGCTTTCACGCAGCATGTCGAAGGAGCTTTGCAGGAACTGGGGCATCATTCCGCCGCCTGGCACCATGTAGCTGCGAACGAGGTCATTAAGCACATTGACCGGCAGGACGTTTTCTCCCCGGCTTTCATGCTCGGCAATGATCTGGAGAAGGTATTGCCGGGTCAGGTCATCTCCGGTCTTGAGGTCGACGATCTGAACCTCGCGCCCGGCCCGGATAAAGCCCGCGATATCTTCCAGCGTCACGTAATCGCTGGTCTCGGTATTGTACAAACGTCGGCTTGCATAGCGCTTGATCAGCAGCGGTTTTTCCTGTTCGGCCACGACGTTACTCCCCATCATTGTCGCATTGCAGCGAGCCTATGCGAGCGCAGAACAAAAGAAAAGAGAAACGGCACCGTGCACCGCCGCCACGGGCGGCACCGGAATTTGGCACAAATTCCGGCTCGGAAAATTCAAGTAATTTTCCTGGCCGTTTTCCGGACCGGAAAACAGCGCCCCCGCAAAAAGAAAGGGCAGGTCTTTCGACCTGCCCTGCGGTATCGCACCAAGGGGGAGGAGAGCGGTGCGCCCCGCCTGTCGTCTTACTTCGCGGCTGCGGCCTTCTTGGCGGCTGCGGTCACGTCGTTGGTGGCTTTTTTCACAGCAGCGGTCGCATCTTCGGTGATGTCCTTGCCAGCAGCCATCAGCAGCTCGACGGTGTCCATCTGCACTTTCTTCGCGATCTCGGCGAAAGCGGCCATGTTCTCGGCAGCAACTTCAGCCGATGCGCTGGCGAAATCGGTCATCGCCTTGGCATAGTCTGCCGGCTCTGCCTTTGCTTTCGACATGTCGCTCAGCTTGGCCAGGGTTTCCTTGGTCCACTTGCTGGAGATCTCGGCCGATTTCTCGGCGGCTTCCAGAGCAACGCCCGACAGTTTCTCGTTCAGGGCTGCGGTCGACTTGAACGCGTCTTCCATTGCCTTGGTGTCAACCGGGAATGCACCCATCATGTCTTTCATGACGGCGGAAAAGTCTTGGGTCTTTGCCATTGTCTCAATCCTCTTTGCCGGGTCCGGGCCCACCCCGTTTCCTTCGGCTTGAGAGGAATATGCTTTCTGCGGCGCAGCATTTCAAGGAAAATAATGCTGCGCCGCAGAAAAAGTTTAAGAGTTACGAAAAATCAGGTACTTGCCTTGGCTACCACGTAGGTGCCCGGGGCCGGACACAGGCGGGGATGCTCCGAATCGCCGGTGTCGCGCGCCGGAATTTGCTTGCCCGCGCGCGGTTTCAGCCAGGCCGCCCACATCGGCCACCAGGACCCTTCGTTGAAATCGGCCTCGGCCAGCCACGTGTCCGCATCGGCCTTGAGATCAGGATTGGTGTAATGGCCGTATTTCTTCTTCGAGGGCGGGTTCACGATGCCAGCGATATGGCCGGATTCGGACACCACAAAGGTTTTCGAGCGCGACCCCATCTTCTGCACGCCGCGATAACAGTCCTTCCAGGCGGCGATATGGTCGGTTTCGCAGGTGATCGCCATCAGCGGCACATCCACATCGCGCACATGCAGCGTATGGCCCATCAACTCGAACCCCTCGCCCGCGAATTCATTCCGCTGGCAGAGACTGCGCAGATATTGCACGGCCATCTTGGCCGGCAAGTTGGCGCCATCACCGTTCCAATAGAGCAGATCGAAGGCGGGCGGCGTTTCGCCCAGCATGTAGCTCTGGATCGCGGGTTTGTAGATCAGGTCGTTCGAGCGCAGATAAGAGAAAGTCCGCGCCATGATCCACGAGCGCAGCACGCCCTCGCGGGTGACCTCTTCCTCGATTCCGTCGATGAAATCGTCTTGCAGGAAGGGGGTGAACTCTCCCTGATCCGAGAAATCGGTGAGCGCGGTAAAGAAGGTCGCGGATTTCACTGACTTGTCGCCGGTCTGTTTCATCAGCGACAGCGTCAGGCTCAACGTGGTGCCCGCGATGCAATAGCCCACCGCGTTGACCTGCTTGACCTTGCAGATCTTCTTGACCTCGTCGATGGCGGCCAGGAACCCGTCCTGGATGTAATCCTCCATCCCCACGTCGGCATAGCTGGCATCCGGGTTGATCCAGCTGACCACAAAGATGGTGAACCCCTGCTCTGTCACCCACTTGATGAAGCTGTTCTGCGCCTTCAGATCGAGGATGTAGAACTTGTTGATCCAGGGCGGGAACAGCACGATCGGGGTCTCGTGCACGGTATCCGTGACCGGCTTGTACTGGATCAGTTCCATCATCCGGTTGCGATAGACCACGTCGCCGGGGGTGGTGGCGATATTGCCGCCCACCTGAAACGCCTTTTCATCGGCCAGCTTGACCACCAATTCTCCATTATTGGCCTCGAGATCGGTGATCAGGTTCTCCAAACCCTTGATCAGCGATCGACCCTCGGTTTCGACGGCGCGTTCCAGCGCGTCGGGATTGGTGGCGAGGAAATTGGTGGGCGCCATCATGTCGATGATCTGCTGCGAGAAATACTTGAGCCGCTTGAGGTCCTTGTCCGGCAGGTCATCGACCGAGGCGACCGCCTGGGCCAAGGCGGCGGCGTTGGTTTGATATTGCTGGCGAATGAAGCGGAAATAGGGGTTGTTCTCCCACATGGGGTGCGAGAAGCGGCGGTCCTTGGGGGTCTCTTCATCGTCCTCGACCCCGCCGGTCATCAGCGCCTGCTGCGCCTCGGCGAAATTCATGACCGATTTGCCCCAGAATTCCAGCTGCTGTTCCAGCAGCTTGGCGGGATTCTGCCAGGCCTCGGCCCAATAGGCGGTTGCTGCCTTTGCGAAAAGCTCTTGATTCGGGGCATCCAGTGCCGGGGTATGGGGCTTTTTACCGGCCATGATCTCGACCAGACGCTTCGAGAGTTCCTCGACCTTGGTCATGTTTTCCTTAAGCTGTTCAAATTGTTCGCCGGTCAAATGCGTCGACATATCTTCACTTGTTGTCATTTTAAGGAATCCCCCCTAACCTCGCTGCTATGCAGAATAACGTCGTGCATTGCGGGGGGCAAAGCGACGAATGGTCCGAAATCTCCAGGTGTGGCTTAGGAGGCCCGTTTCATGCGTTACATGATGACCTACGACTGGATGGAAACCGTTCGTAATACCAATCAATGGATGGGGGCGACGGCCAATTCGATGGCTTCCTATCCGCTGTTCTCGATGGTTCCGAACCCTGTCTTCAACTGGATGTCTGCCTGGGGCGAGGTGACCGAGCGCACGTTCCAGCGCATGGTGGTCAAGCCGGACTGGGGCATCCGCACCTTTACCTGCGAGGATGGCAAGGACCATCTGGTCGAGATCAAAACCGTGGTCGAGCGTGACTTTGGCGATCTCATCCACATCAACGTCACCGGGCGCGAGACGCAGCCGCGCAAGGTGCTTTTGGTGGCGCCGATGTCGGGTCACTACGCGACGCTCCTGCGCTCGACCGTCAAGAGCCTGCTGGTCAATTGCGAGGTCTATGTCACCGACTGGCACAACGCCCGTGATATCCCGGTCTCGGCCGGCAAGTTCGATGTCGAGGATTACACGCTCTATCTGGTCGATTTCATGCGCGAACTGGGGCCTGACACCCATGTGATCGCGGTCTGCCAGCCCGCCCCCCTGACACTGGCCGCCACCGCCTATCTGGCCGAGCTTGACCCCAAGGCGCAGCCCAGCACGCTGACCCTGATCGGCGGCCCGGTCGACCCCGACGCCACCCCGACCGAGGTGACCGATTTCGGCCGCCGCGTCACCATGGGCCAGCTGGAACAGTCGATGATCCAGCGCGTCGGTTTCAAATACAAGGGCGTGGGCCGCATGGTCTATCCGGGCCTGCTGCAGCTGGCCTCGTTCATGTCAATGAATGCCGACCGCCACTCCAAGGCGTTCACCGATCAGATCCAGCGGGTCATGCGCGACGAGGCCTCGGACCATGATGCCCATAACCGGTTCTACGACGAATATCTGGCCGTCATGGATATGACTGCCGAATTCTACCTCTCGACCGTCGAGCGGGTGTTCAAAAAACGCGAGATCGCGCGCAACGCATTCATCGTCGATGGTCACAAGGTCGATATCAGCAAGATCACCGATGTCGCCGTGATGACAGTCGAGGGCGCGAATGACGATATCTCGGCCCCTGGCCAGTGCATCGCCGCGCTCGACCTGTGTACCGGACTGGCCGACAGCAAGAAGGCCAATCATCTGGAGCCGGGCGCGGGCCATTACGGCATCTTCGCCGGGCGCAGCTGGCGTGACAACATCCGGCCGCTGGTGATCGACTTCATGAACACCAACAGCCGCAAGGGCAAATCGCTGCGTCCAGCCAACAAGAACAGCGCCGCCTGATCATGGCACGGTCCGGGGCGGCCGAGCTTGCCTTTGCCTGCGGATGCGGGGCGCTGGCGGGACATTTGACTGCCGATGCTGTCCGCACTGGCACCAGGGTCGGGTGCCACTGCCCCGATTGTCGCGCGGCCGAGCTTTACTTCGATCAGCCGGACCCGGCGCCGGGTCCGGTGGATATCTTCCAGACCAGCCCCGACGGTTTCGTGATCGACCGTGGCGCCGAACATCTTGCACTGATGCGCCTGTCGCCCAAGGGCCTGTTCCGTTGGTACGCCAAATGCTGCAACAGCCCACTGGCCACGACGCTCAATTCCGCCAAGAAGCCCTTTGTCGGGGTGAATGTGCGTCGGCTGGCCGATCCCGATGCGTTGGGCCGCACCCGCGCCTATGGCTTTGTGCCGGAGCCCGATGGCAGTCGCAAACACCGCAATATCGCCCCCGCCGTCTATGGACTGCTGACGCGTATGCTGGCAGGGCGGCTATCGGGGCGCTGGCGCAAGACGCCGTTCTTTGACAGCAAAACCGGTGAACCGGTGGCCAAGCCGCATGTGCTGGACAAGGAAACGCGCGCGGCGCTCTATCGCTGAGGCTCGGCCAGCCACTCCTGCAAAGCCTCTGTGACCACCTCTGGCGTCTCAAGCGTGGGCAGGTGACCCGCCTCTTCGATCACCATCAACCGCGCATCGGCGACGAGATCGGCCATGAAACTGTGCCGCTTGACCGGCGTCAGCCGGTCATGGGCACCGCACAGGATCAGGGTCGGCACCCGGATCCGGCGCAATGTTCCCTGCTGGTCGGGGCGTCTCTGAAGCGCTCGCATCTGGCGCACGAACTGGTCCGGCCCGGCCTCAAGCCCCATCTGGCGCACCACCTCCAGAACCGGCATCCGTCCCGGCCCCGGCGCCAGACTGTCGGGGCGCAGCACTTGGCCCAGCGCCTGCTCCAGCTTGCCCACGCGGGCGCTTATGATCAGCGGTTCGCGCGCGGCGGCAATCTGGGGCGTGTCGGTCTGAGCATCGGTGGACATCAGGCACAGACGGCTCACCCGGTCTGGCGCGCGGCGGATCATCTCCATCGCCACGATACCACCCATGCTGAGCCCCGCCAGTGCAAAGCGCGCGGGCAGGTGCGGCAGCAGGTCCTCGACGATCCGGCTGATCTGATCAGCCTGTCCAACCGGGCAGACGGTGACCGGGCGCGAACGCGAGAAAACCGCCAGTTGCGGCGCGAAGAGCCGCGCGTCGCAGCACATGCCGGGCAGGAAAATCAGTGGTTCATCCATGTGTTTCCCTTTCGCACCAGAACCGTCAACCACTGGCAGAATGGGCAGTTTTCGACGACGGAACAAGCCCTCTCAGGGATAGGCGATGCCACGGAAGGGCGGAAAATCGGCATAGCCCGCCTGCCGCGTGTCCAGCGGCACCGGCGGCTCTTCTCCCGCCACCACCAGCCGCCCGCGCGGTGCGATATAGCTGTCGATCCGGCGTAAGGGCACGGGCCGCCACACCAGATTGAAGGCGCAGAGTTTGGGAAAGAACCAGATCTCGGAATAGTCCAGATGATCGTGCATCCACCACGCCAGATCTCGCCAATCGCGCCCCTGCGCATAGCGGTCGGCGAACCAGGGGATCACCACCGAGGCCCCGGCAATCCGATGCTCTCCCCTGCCCCGATCCCAGATGTGACATTCCAGCGGATGATCGTTGCGGGCACAGTTCAGCCGGTTTTCGTTGCCGAACCGGTTGAGTGATGCCGAGCGATAGCCCGAGCGTACCGCGATACGGCCAAACGTCTCCTCCAACGGGTCCAGCAGCGTTTTGCAAAACGCCCGCCCGGTCTCGATCGCCAGATCGGGATCGTCGGGGATGTTCTGCTGTGCATGGTAATTGCCAATCTCGGAATAAAGGAAATCACGCATGAAGAAATGCCGCGACAGGCGCACGCGGCCCAGGGTCTCAAGGCTCCACATGCTGCCCGGGCGGCGCATCAGCCGTACCCGTTCCAGCGAAACTCGCCGTTGGGCCCCAGTGCCGAAAACGGGTTATGGGCGATTTCCCAGATGCTGCCATCCGGCGCGCGGAAATAGCCGTGATAGCCGCCCCAGAATACCTCTGACGCGGGTTTGAGGATCTCGGCTCCCGCCGCCTGTGCGCGTTCCAGCAGCGCCGAGACCGTTTCCCGGTCGGCGCAATTATGGCTCAGCGTCATCGCCCCCTGCCCCAGCGCCGCCACCGGCAGGCCGATATCCGCGGCCAGCGCGCCCAGCGGGTAAAGGCCCAGTACCTGCCCGATCAGGTCGAACGCGATCACCCCGTCGGGTGTCTCGACCCGGCGCCAGCCCAGCGCCTCGTAAAAGGATGCCGCCGCCTCGATATCCTCGGTGCCGACGGTGATCAGGCTCACCCGTTGCTCCATCACTCGATTCCCTGCTCCCGCAACCACGCGAGCATGCCCGCGACCGCGATATCGGTCTGCCCCGGCGACATTATATCGCCCGCGATCACATGAGAGGACGGGTCGTTACCCGGCCCCATTGTAACCGTTTCGATCCCGACCGGGCCGCCCCAACGCCTGGCCACCTCGCCCGTCAGATCGGGGCGCACCACCCTGTCGTCGGGTGAATACCAGAACAGCGCCGGCACCCGGGCCTGTCCAAAATCGAGCGCCACCACCGTCTTGACCAAAGCGGCCATCGGCACCAGCGCCGACCAGCTGTAACGAGTGGTCCAATAGGTGTTTTTCTCCGGATCGGGGCTGCTGGCATCCCGCTCGCCGCCCATGACCGCGGGCAACCAATAGCGCGCGCCCGGCAGGGTCGGAACAAAGGCCAGCGGATCGTTCACCCCGAAATTGGGCGAGACAAGGATCATAGCAGCCACATCGGCCGACAGTTCGGGGTCAAGCGCCGCCGCCGCCGCCAGCGTGCCGCCGGTCGAGGTGGACAGGATGATCACCTTTTCACCAACCGCCCGGCCCGCCGCCAGCGCCTCGGCCGCGTCCCGCATCCAGCCTGATGCACTGCCCTGCTCCATCGCATTGCTGCCGCGCCCATGACCTTGCAACCGGGTAAAGACCAGATTGGCGCCCAGTGCCTGGGCGATGCGGTCGGGAACCGGGCGGATTTCCTCGGAAGTGGCCGAGAACCCGTGCAGGTAGACCAGCGCATAGGGCGTCCGACGCTCATATCCGTCCGGCGCCCAGATTACCCGTTTTTCGACACCCAGCGTGATATCGGCAAAGCGCGACTCGATACTCTCGAAATAGACCTGCACGCCTTCGCCGAACTTGCGCGGGTCGAACCGGGCCTTCAGATCGACGGTTTCATAGGGGCCAAACCACCAGGCCAGCCCCCCCGCCAGTGCAAGAATAGCCAGGGCACGCCCCAGAAACTTTCCAAACCGCCGCATCAGGCCGCGCCCCGAACGTCGATCACCGCATCCTCGATGATCTTCAGACAGGTCTCGTCCGAGAAGCGGTGGTCGGCATCCTTGACCAGCAAAAGGCGCATGTCGGGCCCGGTGGCATGTTGCATAAGCCGCACCGCCGTATCGACCGACACCGCCGTATCGGCGGTGCCTTGTAGGAAACGCACCGGAAACGGCAGATGCAGCGGCGCGCGCAACACCATATGGTTCCGCCCGTCCTCGATCATGCGGCGGGTGACGATATAGGGTTCCATATAGTCCGAGGGTAGCTCCACCCGGCCCTCGGCGGCCAGTTGTGCCTTTTGGCCCGCGTCGAACCCGGCCCACCAGCCGTCTTCGGTGAAATCCGGCGCGGCGGCGATGGTGACCATGCCCGCGATGCGATCTGCCCGCGCCCGCGCCAGCAGCAGCGCCTGCCAGCCGCCCATCGACGAGCCCACCACGATCAGCGGCCCCTTGGTCAGCGCATCCACAACGGCCAGCGTGTCCTGATGCCAATCCCCGATCGCGCCCTCGTCGAATATGCCTGAGCTTTCACCATGTCCCGAGTAATCGAACCGCAGAAACGCATGCCCCCGCCCACGTGCCCAGGCCTCCAGATGCACCGCCTTGGTGCCCTCCATGTCCGACTTCAACCCGCCAAGGAACACGAAGCAGGGGCCGTCGCCCGGGGTGAGATGATAGGCGAGGCTGCGCCCCTGGTCGGTTGTCAGAGTATCGCTCACCGGGCTTTTCCTTTGCTGGTCGTTTTCCCAAGCCTCCATCGCTTTGCAGGCGGGTGCAAGGCTCATTAAGTTACCATATTGTCACGTGACTATAGAATCACATATAGTCGCAACATGGACATACTTTTCAAAGCTCTCAACGACCCCGCCCGCCGCGCCATTCTGGATCAATTGCGCCAGAAGGACGGGCAAAGCCTGAGCGAGTTGGAAAGCAAGTTCGACATGACCCGGTTCGGGGTCATGAAACACCTCAAGCTGCTGGAGGAGGCCCATCTGGTCCTCACCCGGCGCGAGGGGCGGTTCAAATACCATTACCTCAACCCCCTGCCCTTGCAGGACATGATCAACCGCTGGGTGGCGCCCTTCCTGCAACCGCACGCACAGGGGTTGGCCGCGCTGAAAGAGAAATTGGAAATGGAGAACAGAATGGGAAAGCCCGATTTCATGATGCAGACATTCATCCGCTGCACGCAGGATGCGCTTTGGGCGGCGCTGACTGCGACAGAGCAGATGGCCGCCTATCACTTCCTCTGCAACGAGGTGCAGGGCAAGGTCTCGCCCGGCAAGACGGTCGAATTCATCACCCCTGCCGGGGACGCCATGCTGCGACAGGTGACCCGGCGGCTGGACCCGAAATCCCGCATCGAGATGAGTTTCGAGCCGCTTTTCATGGGACCGGGCGCGGTACCGTCCGAGATGGTTTACCTGATTGAGCCACAGGGCGAGATCTGCAAGCTGACCATCGAACACTACAACCTCGCCGCCGGTCAGGACGGTATCGGCGAAGGCTGGGCGCGTCTGGCTGCCTCGCTCAAGAGCTATCTGGAAACCGGAACCGCGCTGAAAGGGGCCGCTTGATGGAAAGCTTTCCCACCGAACTGGGCATCCTCACCTGCCTGATGATCCTCGCCGCCTCGCTCTGGATCCCCTACGTGATCGGCATCTCCACCGACCCCTCGCAGGAAGAGGCCTTCGCCCGACCAGCGCAGATCTCCAATCTGCGCCCCTGGGTGCAGCGCGCGCACCGCGCACATCTGAACCTGCTGGAACAGTCGATGCCCTTTGCGGTGCTGGTGCTGATCCTGGCGCTGATGAACGGGTTCTCGACGCTGACCTATTGGAGCGCGATCGCCTTCTTCTGGATCCGGGTGCTGCATGCGGCGGGCATGATCTCGGGCTATGCCCGGATGCCGCTGCGCCCGATCCTGTTCAGCGCGGGGTGGGTCTGCACCCTGCTGATGGCCTATGCCATCTTTGCCGCGCGCTGACCGCGCGGCCGGCCCAAAGTTTCGCGAAACTTTGGGCACAGACTTTCTGCGAAAGTCTGCTGCCTTGACTTCGTCAGCGGCCCCTGCCAAAGCGGGCGGACACCATAACCCGCAACCGGGCGTTCAGTGGGCGCCAAACCGACGAGGAGCCGCCAGATATGGAACAGATCTCTCTCACCTTTCCCGATGGCAATGCACGATCCTATGACGCAGGCGTAACGCCCGCCCAGGTCGCCGCCGACATCTCCACCTCGCTGGCGAAAAAGGCGATCTCGGCCACCGTCGACGGCAAGCACTGGGACCTGCAATGGCCCATTGCAGCCGATGCGAAGATCTCCATTCACACCATGGCCGACGAGGCGCAGGCCAACGAGCTGGTGCGCCACGACCTCGCCCATATCATGGCCCGCGCCGTGCAGGAGATCTGGCCCGCAACCAAGGTCACCATCGGCCCGGTCATCGAGAATGGCTGGTATTATGACTTCGACCGCGCCGAACCCTTCACCCCCGAAGATCTCGGCTTGATCGAGAAGAAGATGAAGGAAATCATCAACAAGCGCGACCCGGTCACCACCGAGGTCTGGGACCGCGCGCGCGCGATCGAGTTCTACAAGGCCAACAACGAGCCCTACAAGGTCGAGCTGATCGAGGCCATTCCCGGCACCGAGCCGATCCGCATGTACTGGCACGGCCACTGGCAGGACCTCTGCCGTGGCCCGCACCTGCAACACACCGGCCAGGTCCCCGGCGACGCGTTCAAGCTGATGTCCATCGCCGGCGCCTATTGGCGCGGCGACAGCAAACGCCCGATGCTGCAACGCATCTATGGCGTCGCCTTCACCGGCAAGGAAAAGCTCAAGGCGCATCTGCACATGCTGGAAGAGGCCGCCAAGCGCGACCACCGCAAGCTGGGCCGCGAGATGGACCTGTTTCACATGCAGGAAGAGGCGCCGGGCCAGGTGTTCTGGCACCCCAACGGCTGGACGATCTATACCGAGTTGCAGGACTATATGCGTCGCCAACAGCGCCGCGGTGGCTATGTCGAGGTGAACACGCCCCAGGTCGTCGACCGCAAGCTGTGGGAGCGGTCGGGCCATTGGGAGAAATACCAGGAGAACATGTTCATCGTCGAAGTGGACGAGGAACACGCCCGCGAAAAGGCGGTCAATGCGCTCAAGCCGATGAACTGTCCCTGCCACGTGGAGATCTTCAAGGTCGGGCTGAAATCCTACCGTGACCTGCCGCTCAGGATGGCCGAGTTCGGCTCGTGCAACCGTTACGAGCCCTCGGGCGCCTTGCACGGCATCATGCGGGTGCGCGGGTTCACGCAGGATGACGCGCATATCTTCTCGACCGAGGAGCAGATCGAGGCGGAAACCGCCGAATTCATCCGCTTCCTCAGCGCCATCTACAAGGATCTCGGTTTCGAAAGCTTCAAGGTCAAGTTCTCGGACCGGCCCGAGACCCGCGCCGGATCGGACGCGGTCTGGGACAAGGCCGAAAGCGCCCTCTTGTCCGCCACCCGCGCCGCCGGAATCGAGCCAGAACTCAATCCGGGCGAAGGCGCCTTCTATGGCCCGAAACTGGAATTCGTGCTGACCGACGCCATCGGGCGCGACTGGCAATGCGGCACTTTCCAGGTCGATTTCGTGCTGCCCGAGCGGCTGGACGCCACCTATATCGGCGCCGACGGGGCCAAGCATCGCCCCGTGATGCTGCACCGCGCAACGCTTGGCTCCTTTGAGCGTTTCATCGGCATCCTGATCGAGGAACACGCGGGCAAGCTGCCCTTCTGGCTGGCGCCGCGTCAGGTGGTGGTCGCCTCGATCACCTCGGAGGCGGATGACTATGTGCATCAGGTGGTGGCCGAACTGCGCGCCGCGGGCGTCCGGGCCGAGGCCGACACCCGCAACGAAAAGATCAACTACAAGGTCCGCGAACATTCGGTGGGCAAGGTTCCGGTGATCCTGGCCGTCGGTCAGCGCGAGGTCGAGGAGCGGACCGTATCGGTCCGTCGGCTGGGCGAGAAACAAACCAGCGTGCAGAGCCTGGCGGATGTTACAAAAGAGCTGGGACAGGCCGCGACGCCCCCCGATCTTCTGTAACAATTCTCACGAAAGCAGCGCAGGCCAGCCCTCGGACCGGGGGCTGGCCTGTAACATTTCCGGCCCCCGCCGCAAGAATCCCTTTGTTTATCGTAACGCTTGCCCAAGAATTCTGACGGGAATGTGAGACACGGGGTCGTGAATTCAAACGGCGCCCACCGCACACTACCTTTGACTTGTCCAAAGCAGACATATCACACGATCACGAAGGGATGACCGACATGTCGAACACCGCAAAGACCCTGGCCATCGCAGGCGCCGTCGCAGCAGCACTGGCCGGCACCACAACCACCGCCAGCGCCCAGGCCAAGGAGAAATGCTATGGCGTTTCGCTGGCCGGCAAGAACGATTGTGCCGCCGGCCCCGGCACCACCTGTGCCGGGACCTCGACCGTGGATTACCAGGGCAACGCCTGGACTCTGGTCGATGCCGGCACCTGCGAAAGCATGGAACTGCCGGCCCAGGCCGATGGCTCGGCCCGCAAGGGTTCGCTTGAAGCGCTGGAGCGCGACCTGCCCGCATAAACCGGCACCAGATCGCGGGGCGGGCCGGAGCATCGGCCCGCCCCTATTCTTTCTATCCCCTTGCCCATCCCCCATTGCCGCAAAGGATTGGACAGATGCTCGACAACACCCGTACCGAAAACCATCTTCCCGCCAAGCCGGGCGTCGGGTACAAGCCGCAGCATTTCGCCGAAATCCTCGAGGCGCCCGGCCCGGTGGGCTGGCTGGAAATCCATGCCGAGAACTACATGGGAGACGGCGGCCGTCCGCTGGCGCAGCTGCGCCACCTGTCCGAGCGGTTCCCGATCTCGGTGCATGGGGTCGGCCTGTCGATCGGCGGTGAAGGCGCGCTGGATGCCGACCATCTGGCCCGGCTCAAACATCTGGTAGGCTGGCTGAACCCGGCCAGTTTCTCGGAACATCTGGCCTGGTCCACCCATGACAGCCATTTCCTCAACGACCTCCTGCCGCTGCCTTATACCGACGCCACGCTGACGCGTGTATGTGATCACATCGACCAGGTGCAGGATGTGGTCGGGCGGCGGATGCTGCTGGAGAACCCCTCTTCTTACCTCGCCTTTGCCGAAAGCAGCTGGTCGGAGCCCGATTTCCTGCGCGAGATCGCAAGGCGCACCGGCTGCGGCCTGCTGCTTGACGTCAACAACGTCTTTGTCTCGGCCACCAATCTCGACTTTTCGCCGCAGGGCTATATCGACGCCTATCCGCTGGCACATGTGGGCGAGATTCATCTGGGCGGGCATGACGAGGATACCGACGACCACGGCCGCCCTCTCTTGATCGACAGCCACGGGCGCGAGGTGGTGGACCCGGTCTGGTCTCTTCTCGACTACGTGCTCGACCGCTCGGGACCGAAACCGGTTCTGATCGAATGGGATACCGATGTGCCGGACTGGCCCGTGTTGCGGGCCGAGGCCGCGCGCGCTCAAAAGGCGCTGGAGCGCATCCCGGCATGAGCGTCTCGCAAACCCAGTTCCACACCGCCCTGCTGGACCCGGCCAGCGCGGTGCCGCAGGGCCTGTGCGACGCTGGCGCGCAGCCGGCGGGCCGGCGGTTTGACGTCTATCGCAACAATGTCGCGGTCTCGCTGACCGAGGCGATGCACCAGGCCTTTCCCGTCATCGCCAAACTGCTGGGCACGCAGAACATGGACGGGCTTGCAGGCATCTACCTGCGCCAGCATCCCCCCACATCGCCGCTGATGATGTTCTATGGCGAGACATTCCCCGAGTTTCTGGCCGGGATGCAGCAGCTGTCGCATCTGGGCTATCTGCCGGATGTGGCGCGGCTGGAGCTGGCGCTGCGCCATGCCTATCACGCCGCCGACAGCACGGCCATCGCCCCTCAGGCGCTGGCCATCGACCCCGAGCCGCTGATGGCTGCACGGCTGGATTTCGCCCCCGCCATGCGCCTGTTGCGCTCGCCCTGGCCGATCCACGCGATCTGGCGATTCAACACCGAAGACGACGCCCCCAAACCCGAACCCGGCGGTCAGGACGTGCTGATCACCCGGCCCGAATATGACCCGATCCCGCAGCTGCTGCCCCCCGGCGGCGCCCAGTGGATCGCGGCGCTGCAAGGCGGCGCCACCATCGGCGCGGCCTATGAGACCGCCGCCGAACAGACCCCCGATTTCGACCTTGGCGCCACGCTCGCCCTGCTGCTCCAGGGCGGCGCCATCACCTCACTCACAGAGCAAGGACAAGACAATGAACCCACTCGTCTCGATCCATAATCGTGTCTTCGGCCTGGTGGAAACCGCCGGAGATTGGCTGTTGCCGCTGTTTGCCCGCTTCACCTTTGCCGCCGTGCTGCTGGTCTATTACTGGAATTCCGGCCTGACCAAGCTGGGCGACGGTATCTTCGGTCTCTTCAGCCCCTCGATCGGCGCCTATAGCCAGATTTTCCCCAAACAGCTCGAAGCGGTCGGCTATGACGTCTCGCAACTGGGGATGTTCCATTGGGCCGTGGTCATGGCGGGCACCTATGCCGAGTTCATCCTGCCGCTGCTGATCGTGATCGGACTGTTCACCCGGCTGGCCGCGCTGGGGATGATCGGTTTCGTGGTGGTCCAGTCGCTGACCGACGTCTATGGCCACGGCGCCACCGATCTGGCAACGCTGGGCGCCTGGTTCGACAATCAGGCCAGCGGCGTGATCATGGACCAGCGCCTGTTCTGGGTGTTCACCCTCAGCCTGCTGGTGATCAAGGGCGCCGGTGCGCTGTCGGTCGATGCGCTGATGCGTGGTCGCACCCAGGCCGCCATGGCCTGAACACCAGGCTGGCCCGCGCTCCCGGCGCGGGCCAAAACCTTCAGAAATGCGCCTTGGGCTCGTCCGGCTTGCCCGCGGCCACGCCCAGAACCCCGCCCACCGCGGCAAAGGCGATGGGGAACATGGTGAACACGTTGAAGCCAAAGGCGTGATACATGCCTGCCGCCGAGATCAGCAGCAACACCCCGCCCCACAGCGCCCGCGCCCGGGCCATGGCACCGCCCGCAATCGCCAGCATCGGCGCGATGATCGAGGTCATCTGCACCAGATCGACATTCTCGACCTGCTCGGCCAGCCCGTCGATCTCGCCGAAATGCTCGATCGCCTCGACATAGCCAAAGCTGAAAAAGCCGACCAGCATACCGATCAGACCGGCGATGATCCCCAGAACAAGGGCCGCATTGCGCATCTTGGGTTCTTTCCTGTGATTCCCTACCGGTCCGACATAAGGCCGCGCCTAGCCCAGACCAAGGGCCTGACGGGTGGCAGGGGTCCAACCGAGGTAAAATTCCCCCCCGGCCTCGATCAGCGGCCGTTTCATCAACGCGGGATGCTCGGCAATGAGGTCCAGCGGCGCGCGCGCGCGCTCGGCCTCGTCCAGCCCACGCCATGTGGTCGAGCGAGTGTTGAGCAGATCGCCGCCAAATCGCGCCCAGGCCCGGCCCAGAACCGCCGGATCGATCCCGTCGGCGCGCACATCGACAAGCCGCGCATCCGGCAGGGATTTCAACGCCTTGCGGCAGGTATCGCAGTTCTTCAGACCATAGATCAGCATGGCGCCCCCTTCTTGTTACTGCGGAAATATCGCGCATTTTGCGCCTCGACACCCCCTTTTTCTTGATTTTTGCACGCACCGTGCAATCTTGTGGCCGGAGCTTCCGGCCTGTCGGCGTCCGGCATGTTCATGCTGGACCGGGCGTTCGTCTATCCGGTCGCCCGATCACGACCCCGACAATTACAGGGGTGACCTGGAAGGTAGAAGGAGACACGGGACATGCCTACCGGCACCGTGAAATGGTTTAACGCAACAAAAGGTTACGGGTTCATTGCCCCTGATGATGGGGGCAAGGACGTTTTTGTACATATTTCGGCTGTCGAAAGGTCCGGTCTGACTGGACTCGCCGACAACCAGAAAGTGTCCTTTGAAATGCTGGACGGACGTGACGGCCGCAAGATGGCCGGAGACATCAAGCCACTGTAACGGGACCAGCCCGGTTGTTTCCGGGTCATGCATCTGGCGGCGGCCGGGACGCACGGCCGCCGGTCACCCGATGGCCGCGACGCGGCCTCCGGCCTCAATCGGATGCCCGCTGTAGCGACCCGCTGATCAGGGTCGAAATAGCCCCTTTGTTCGCCTCTACCGCGCCGGCAAGGGCCTTGGCATCGTTTGCGCCCGCGCCAACCTCGGTAACGGCGATACTCAACGTGACCGGCCGCCCCTGATGATAAGGCATGATCGCCGTATCGTATCCGCCCTCGGGACTGTCGGGATAGATCTCGGGAACCGCCCTGTGCCGGACGCCCCCAAAAGGCGATGAGACATTTGCCCTTGCAGGTTTCAATCCCAGGCTTTGCGAGTGGCTGACCAATTCGCCGTCGGCATCGACCGCAGCCACAGACAGGGTGACGGCGGCCCCTGCCCAGCCGATTTCCTCGGCCTTCACGCTGGTCGCGGCCTTCAGCACCGGGGTATAGGAATAGACGGGCCTGACGAACATGGCACCATCGCCGATTTCCTTCAGCTCGAGCACGATCGCCGAATAGAGATCGCGACGGGTCTTGTCGCTACTCAAGGGCCCCATGCGGACGATACCGACGCAGCGGATATCGTTTGTGGTGCGCCCGATCTGGAAATTCGAGAAATTCGCCGAACCGACATAGCGCGCCTGATAGCGCTGTGCCCATTTTCGCGCTCCCTCGACCACCGCATTGGTCAACACGTTGGTCACAATGGACAAGAGAGCTGTCCGCAACAGCGCCGCTTCTCGGTCGCCGTCCGTCGGCGGTGGCGGAGGTTTGCGCAGAGCACAGCGTTCGGTCGGGAAATCCGGCAGAACGATGTTCATCCTGTCGGTATTGGCGCCGCCAAAGAATATCAGCCTGGCAGTATCTCCCCCCGAGGTTCCTTCATGCTGCACACAGGCGGCAAGCGGCACAGCAAGGCACAAACCCAGAAACGATCTACGCATCGATCCTCCCCCCGGAAAACAGAGGGAGGATGGCAGATCATCTACGATTTTTCAACTTCCGGGCGTATTACCGGCCGATTACATCCTGAAATTCGCGCCACTCCCGCGCCGAGAGGCCCGAGGTCTCTTGCGTCACCGCCTCGCCTGCCAGCATCCGGCGCAGGCTGTCGACCATCTGCGCCGACAGGTTCACCGCACCCAGCCGGTAATCCTCGAACGCCTTATAAGCAAAGGGCACCCAGTCGGCGACCAGGCGGCACATGGTTTCGGCATAGACCCGGATCTCGTATTGCGCATGCGCATCTGCGCGCAGGCGCAGGAAATGGAACAGGTTGTGCAGATCGACCTTCCAGTACCATTGGGTATAGATATTGGCCGGCAGGTTCATCCGCGCCAGTTCGCGCGCCAGGCCCTGCTGACCGTCCTGTCCGATCATCGCTTCGTAATTGTCGTAGCAGCGGGCGCTGTCGGCCTTTAGGATCTCCAGCACGCGCGCCGCCTCTTCTCCCTGCAGCGCCTCACCCCGGCCCTGGTTGTTGACCGCCGATTGTGCCGCAACATGCTCGGGCGCCGGGATATAGAATTCACGATCCAGGATCGAATAGCGGGCCGAGTATTCGTTCACATTGGCGGTGCGGTGCCGGATCCACTGTCGGGCCACGAAAACCGGCAGTTTCACATGCAGCTTGACCTCGCACATCTCGAACGGGGTCGAGTGCCAATGCCGCATCAGGTAGCGGATCAGACCTTCGTCATTCTGCACCGATTTGGTGCCCTTGCCATAGCTGACGCGTGCCGCCTGACAGATTGCCGCATCGTCGCCCATATAGTCGATCACCCGGACAAAGCCGTGATCCAGCACCGGATGCGCGGTATAGAGATGCTCCTCCATCCCCGGCGACACGACACGGCGGGTTGGCGCGTTCTGCGCCCGCTGGGCCTCGATCTCGGCCAATTGTTCCGGGGAAAGCGGCATCGGGTGTCCTTTCACTACATGAGTCGCAGCCATACTATATATGGCCGCGCCCCGTACCAAAACCGCCATATGAGGTATGGCTTTTCGGACACCCTGTTTCGCTTTCCGACAACCCGCTCAGGTTGCGATTGACTTTCGCGTCAGCAGACCGGACTATCGGCCAAAATGATCTGACAAAAGAGCAGAGGCAGGCAGTTATGAAACCCCATCTCGTTGCGGTCGCAACGTGCGTTGTGCTGGCAGCGTGCGGTGGCTCCGATGCCGTATTTGGAACTGGTGATGGAACCGGCGACGGTGGCAGCGGTGGCGACACTGGCGGCGATACAGGTTCGCCCATTCAAGGTGATCGTACGCTTCCGCCGGGAACAACTTCGCCCACCGCAAGAACCGGGATCTTCAGAAGCGAGCCCACCAGCACCGAAACCGCCTACAATGGTAACGGTTTTGCCCGTGATGTCCGTTACAATGCCGCCGACGACACCTTCTCGGTCGACAACCTCGGCTTTGACGGCGACAATACCTATTCCCGCGGAACCACAGTCGGCAGCCTCGGCCCCTATGCGGTCTACGAGGCCGACGCACAGTTCCTGGACAGTTTCGATGGCCAGCCGGTCAACCAGTTCCGCCACCGTGCCATTTATGGCGTCTCGACCTCGGGCAATACGCAATTCGCCATCGTGCGGACCGGCGCCTATGTTGGCTATGGGTTTGGCGGTTTCATCTACCAGCGCAACAACGAGGTGAACCTGCCGACCACCGGCCAGGCGCTGTTCTCGGGGAACGTTGCGGGCTTGCGCGACTACAACGGTATCGGTGCGCTGGAATACACCACCGGTGATATCCGCATCGCCATCGACTTTGACGATTTCAACGATAGCACCGGCACCCGAGGGGACGCGGTACGCGGCGAAATCCGCAATCGCCGCATCTTTGACATGGACGGCAACGACGTTACCGAAACCACGCTGAACCGGATCAACACCCAGAACAACGCCACCCTGAGGGAAATCCCGACCGCCACATTCACCGTCGGCCCCGGCGTGATGGACGACAATGGCGAGATCCTGGGCCAGATGACCAGCTATTTCGTGAACAACGAAGGCCAGGCGCTGCTGTTCGAGGAAGGCAATTACTATGCCATCGTCTCGGGTGACAGGGCACAAGAGATCGTGGGCGTGGTGGTGCTGGAAACCAAACGTGACCCGGCTGCGACCTCGGTTCGCGAGACCGGCGGCTTCATCGTCTACAACTGAGGCCGGTGATGCGGCCGTGGGGAAAGATACGCCGCCCCATCGCGGCTCTGGCCCTTCTGACCGGGTTGCTGCCCTCTGTGCTCGGTGCCGAGGCGCCGGTCAAGCTGAGCCCCGATGAACTCAGGGCCACCGCCGTCCAGGCGCTCCGCATCGGGGCGCCTGAACAGGCCTATAGCTATGCCCATGCTTTGTTGCAGCGCGATCCAGCGGACCGGCAGGCGCTGCTGGTACATTCTCGCGCGGCCCGCACGCTTGGCCGCTTTGACGAGGCGCGCAGCTCTGCCCAACAGGCCTGGCGGCTGTCCGAAACCGACGAGCAGAAATTCGCAAGCTCGATGGTCATGGCCCAGGCACTCGCCTCGGATGACCGCCGCACATTGGCTCAATGGTGGCTGCGCCGCGCCGTCGAACACGCCCCCACCGAGGAGCTGAGCCGGATCGCCGTGCGCGATTTCCGCTATGTGCGGGCGCGCAACCCCTGGCTGACGAGGCTGTCCTTTGCGATCACCCCGGACAGCAATATCAACAACGGCTCGTCACAACGATCCTCGTTCCTGAACTACAAACTGTCCGAAGTCCTTTATGGCCAACCGGTCGAATATCAGCTGGGCGGATCGGCACGGGCGCTATCGGGGATCGAATACGCACTGGGCCTGACCACCCGCTACCGTTTTCGCGAGTTGCCGACCCGCGCGCATGACCTGATCCTGTCGGTCGATCTGCGCGCCTATTCGCTGTCCTCCGAGGCCAAGGCCATTGCCCCCACCGCCCGTGCCAGCGATTTCTCCTTCGCCTCCTACACGCTGGGATATGGTCAGCGCGGCATCAATTTCGACCGGCGCGGCGAGTACCGTTTCTTTGTCGATGTCGGGCAGAGCTGGTATGGCGGCAACGAATATGCCCGCTTTGCGCGGCTCAGCCTGGGGCAAAGCTACAAGCTGGACCGGGGACGTCAGATCAACGCCCGCATCGCCACCGAGCGGCAATGGGGTGTCACCCGCAGTGATCAGGACACGATACGCGCCGATCTGTCCTATACCCTGCCGCTCGCGGGGGGGACAACGCTGTGGACCAATCTGACCGGGGCGGTGGCGACCTCGAACCTGGCCGCCGACGAGTTCGACGAAATCGCGCTGCGCGCCCAGATCACCTTTGCCAAACCGATCCTTGGCGCCACCGCGCAGCTGGGGCTGTGGGCCCGCAGCCGCGACTATGACGTGTCGCCACATGATCGCAACGGCCGGCAGGAAGACAAGTACGAGGCGGATTTCACGCTGATCTTCAACAAGATAGACTATTATGGCTTCAACCCCACCATGCGCATCAGCGCCTCGCGCACCGAAAGCAACATCGCGCTTTATGATGCGCGCCGGTTCGGGGTGAATTTCGGCATCCAATCCGCGTTCTAGGCGGCTCGACATTGACGGCCACTGCGCTAGGCTTCGTCGCGACACCCAGAACAGGAAAACAAGCGATGCCGCTCAAATATCTGCACGTCATGGTCCGCGTTAAGGACCTAGAAAAATCCATGGCCTTCTACGAATTGCTCGGCCTGCGCGAGATCCGCCGCTACGACAGCGAAGAGGGACGGTTCACACTGGTCTATCTGGCCGCGCCTGGCCAGGACGAGACCCCGCTGGAGCTGACCTATAACTGGGATGGTGACGACGGGCTGCCCAGCGACAGCCGCCATTTCGGGCATCTGGCCTACGGGGTCGACGACATCTATGCAACCTGCGCGATGCTGCAAGAGAACGGCATAACCATCAACCGGCCACCGCGCGACGGGCGCATGGCCTTTGTCCGTTCGCCTGACAATATCTCGATCGAATTGCTGCAGAACGGTGCCGCGCTGGACCCGGCCGAGCCCTGGGTCAGCATGGACAGCACCGGCCACTGGTGATGTGCCGGGCCACCGCTGCCTGTCTGCTAGCACTGCTGGCAACGCAGGCGTCGGCTGTGGAATGCCGCTTGGCCCTTGCCCTGGCGCTTGATGTGTCGCGTTCGATCGACGCGCGCGAGGACCGGTTGCAGCGGCAGGGGCTGGCGACGGCGTTGCTGGCCCCCGAGGTGGTGCGCGCCGCCTTTTCAACACCGCAGCGGGTTGCACTCGCCGCCTATGAATGGAGTGGACCGGCCGATCAGCAATTGCTGCTCGACTGGACAGTCATACGCACGCGCGCCGATATGGAAGCTGCCGCCGCCCGTCTGGGCGCCTCTCGCCGAGCGACAACCGAAGCGCCTACCGCCATGGGGCACGCGCTCGCCTATGGTGCCGCACTGCTGGAGCGCGGTCCAAACTGTCTGTTCCGCACCATCGACCTGTCGGGCGATGGCGAGAATAATGAGGGGTTCGGACCGCGCGCGGCCTATGCCGCCCCGGCCTTTGGCAACATCACCGTCAATGGGCTGGCGATCAACGGCGCCGAATACGAGACCGAGATTCAGCTGATCCCCTATTTCGAGACCGAGGTGCTGCATGGCCCCGGCGCCTTTCTCGAGGTGGCACAGGGCTTTGCCGATTTCGAACGCGCCATGCGGCGCAAGCTGGAGCGGGAACTGTCCGGGCTGGTGATCGGGGGGCTGCGATGATCCGCGTGTTGGCCCTTCTGGTCCTGCTGATGCCCGTGCCCGGCTGGGCCGGATGCCGGCAGGCGCTGGCGCTGGGGCTTGATGTCTCCGGTTCGGTCGATGCGCGTGAATACCGGTTGCAGCTCGACGGGCTGGCCGCGGCGCTGCTGGCGCCCTCGGTCCAGTCGCGCCTGCTTGCGATGCCTGGCCAACCGATCCGGCTGGCCGTCTATGAATGGAGCGAGCCGGGGTTTCAGCGCCTGATCCTGCCCTGGCGGCAGATCGACACCGCCGCCGATCTTGAGGAGGTCGCGGCCACCCTGCGCGCCACCCGCCGGGCCGCTGCGCCACCGGGCACCGCCATCGGCCCCGCGATGCGTCACGGGGCCACCCTGCTGGCCCAACAGCTCGATTGCTGGAAGCGTACGCTCGACCTGTCGGGCGATGGTAAACACAACATGGGCCCGCATCCCCGCGCAGTAAAGGCCGCGCTGGAGGGCAACGGCCTGACTGTCAACGCGCTGGTCATTGGCGCGGACAGCATGACCTCCACGGACCTCCGCCAGACCCAGATTGGAGAGCTGTCGGCCTATTACGGCGCCTGGGTGATCCTGGGACCCGGCGCCTTTGTCGAGGTGGCGCTGGGATATGACGACTATCAGGCCGCAATGGAGCGCAAACTGAGGCGCGAGCTGGAGGGGCTGGTTCTCTCTGCCCTTCCCGCCCGCACCGCGACGCAGCTACACGCGCCTTTCTTGCCTGGGTCTGTCCTGCCTCAATAAATGTACCGAATCTGATCGGTCCAGTACCGCTCCACCCGCTTCAGGGCCGAGGTGATCTCCTCGATTCCGTCGGGCCCCAGCACGCCCCGGCTTTGCAGCCCCTCTGCATGGCGCATGAACAGCTCGGCGACCACATCGCGGATCTCGCGCCCGCGCTGGGTCAGCCTGACCCGAACCGAGCGGCGGTCGATCTCGCAGCGCTGGTGGTGCATATAGCCCATGTCGACCAGCTTCTTGAGGTTGTAGCTGACATTGCTGCCCTGGTAATATCCGCGGCTTTTCAATTCGCCCGCAGTCACCTCGTTATCGCCGATATTGAACAGCAAAAGCGCCTGTACCGCGTTGATCTCCAGCACGCCGACCCGCTCGAACTCGTCCTTGATCACGTCGAGCAGCAGCCGGTGCAACCGCTCGACCAGCGACAGCGCCTCCAGATAGTTTGCCATGAAGCCTTTGGCGCCGGCCTGGGCGATCTGCATCTCCATACTCATCCGTCTCTCCGACTCGCTGCTGCTTGCCGAACACTCTGAGACGAAAACCCAAAGAATCAGTTAAGTTGAAAACTGTGTTATTTTTGAAACGTTTGCGCGATATCCGCGATCAGATCCCGATAGCGGTCCGGGGCAGAAACCTGCCCCGTGACCCATTGATAGAGATCCTGATCGTTCTCGTGCAGCAGCGCGTCATAAAGATCGAGCGCGCCCGCATCCATCGCCTCGATATTGCGATCGGCATAAGCGGACAGGATCAGATCCATTTCCTTGATCCCGCGCCGCATCGAGCGCATGCGCATCCGTTTGATCCGGGTTTCGCGGCTTTCGCTCACTCGGTTTGCTCCATGATCTGGCGCAGCTGCTTTTCCAGCCGCGCGGCACGCTGGCCGCTGGCCTGAAGATCGGCGCGCAGGCTGCGCAATTCGGTCAGCAAGGCCGCCATGTCGCGGGCGGTTTCATCGGTCTCGTTCAGCGCCTCACCACCCTGCCCCTCGCCGGTGATCAGCCAGACGATCGAGACATTCAGCAGCCCCGCCAGCATCGACAGACGATTGGCGCGCGGCTCGGACAGGTCGTTTTCCCAGCCGCTGATCGTGCTCTTCTTCACCCCAAGACGGCGGGCCAGTTGCGCCTGGGTCATGTCCGCGGCCTCGCGCGCCGCAGCCAGACGGTCGCCAAAGGTCGCGGCCTCGGGTCCGTACCAATCGGTTTCGTCGCTCATAGCGGTCCTTTCCGGTTGCCTCCGCAACCTGCTTGATCGTCGGTTGGGCGCACCCTATGACAGGGACGCGCAACATTCAAACCGAGGCCGCCATGAGTTTCCTGTCTGCGACATTGTCCCGCGTCAAACCCTCGCCCACCGTTGCCATGACGGCCAAGGCGGCCGAACTCAAGGCCGAAGGCCGCGACATCATCGGGCTGAGCGCGGGCGAGCCGGATTTCGACACGCCGCAGAACATCAAGGACGCCGCAACCGCCGCCATCGCGGCGGGCAAGACCAAATATACCGCGCCCGACGGCATCATCGAGCTGAAGCAGGCGGTCTGCGCCAAGATGCAGCGCGATCACGGGCTGAGCTACACACCCGCCCAGGTCTCGGTCGGCAGCGGCGGCAAACAGACGCTGTACAACGCGCTGATGGCAACGCTTAATCCCGGTGACGAGGTGATCATCCCCGCCCCCTATTGGGTCAGCTATCCCGACATGGTACTGCTGGGCGGCGGCACGCCGGTGGTGGTGGAAACCGCGCTGGAGACCGCATTCAAGCTGACGCCCGCGCAACTTGAGGCCGCAATCACGCCGCGCACGAAATGGTTCATCTTCAACTCGCCCTCGAACCCGACCGGCGCGGGCTACAGCCGGGACGAGTTGAAGGGCCTGACTGATGTGCTGATGCGTCACCCGCATGTCTGGGTGATGTCCGACGATATGTATGAACATCTCGCCTATGACGGGTTCGAATTCTGCACCCCCGCACAGGTGGAGCCGGGCCTGTATGACCGCACGCTGACCTGCAATGGCGTTTCCAAGGCCTATGCGATGACCGGCTGGCGGATCGGCTATGCGGCCGGGCCGGTGGAGCTGATTGCCGCCATGCGCAAGATCCAGTCGCAATCCACCTCGAACCCATGCACCATCAGCCAATGGGCAGCGGTCGAAGCATTGAACGGCACGCAAGAATTCCTGGCCCCGAACGCGACGCTTTTCAAACGCCGCCGCGACTTGGTGATCTCGATGCTGAATGCCATCGACGGCATCGAATGCCCCACCCCCGAGGGCGCGTTCTATGTCTATCCCTCGATTGCCGGCCTGATCGGCAAGACCACGCCCAGGGGTACCGTGATCGACAGTGACGAGACCTTTTGCACCGCATTGCTGGAAGAGGCCGACGTGGCGGTGGTGTTTGGTGCGGCCTTCGGGCTTTCCCCGAATTTCCGTGTCAGCTACGCTGCCTCCGATGCGGCCCTGACCGAGGCCTGCACCCGCATCCAGCGCTTCTGCGCGTCACTGACCTGAAACGGGAGACACCGGAATGGGCGCCGAATTGCCAGACTATTACTTCCGGGTCCGGGAAAATGGCGCCTTTGTCTTTCGCGTCGACACGGAAAACCGCCAGCGCCGGATCGAGATGGATCACATTGCCGTCGTCAACATCAAGAATGGCGATATCAAGCCCCAGGGCGGGCGCACGCTCAGCCCCGAGGATCTGCGAGAGATCAAGCGCTGGATGACCGAGCGCACCGATCTGCTCGCCCGGCGTGATATCGACGATATCCACCGGGCGGTGGATTACCTGAACCTGACCACCCATTGGGTCCAGTCCAAGGCAAGCGACGCGCAACTCGAAGAGGTCACTGATGCGCTGCTGCTGGCCATGCACGACCTGCGCTCGGTGCTGGTCCGCAAGAAGGCCGACCGGTTGATGAAAGGCTGATACCCGAGCGTATCGGAGCCGCGCAGAATTTCCGCGAAATTCTGCTAAAGAAAATTGAAATTTTCTTTAGACATTTTCTTTGCAAGAAAATGTCGCGCGCGCATACCGGTCAGCCGAAAGGGTTCGCGGCAATCGGACGGCCAGGGCGCGGGGGGCGTATTGGCAGGCCCGGCAAATCGGCAGGATTGCAACCCAGCGCGTCATCGTCACCATCGTCGATCAGACAGTTCACCAGAAACCGCGCCGCCGCCCCGGTGAGCCGCTCATAGAGCGCGGGCTGCAACGAATCGGTTTCGTCCAGCACCTGCCGAGGCGCAGGACAATGGGCAAGCAA
Source organism: Ruegeria sp. YKSF070 (assembly GCF_059612725.1). Classification (NCBI taxonomy): domain Bacteria; kingdom Pseudomonadati; phylum Pseudomonadota; class Alphaproteobacteria; order Rhodobacterales; family Roseobacteraceae; genus Ruegeria; species Ruegeria sp. YKSF070. The sequence continues at coordinate 177,615 of NZ_JBXWRD010000002.1, forward strand.
ACCGCCCTCGACATAGACGACCTCGTCCTGGTGAAAGGCCAGCGTGGTGATCTCGACCCGCTCGCTGGGCCGACCGGCATCGATGCCGCGATAACCGCACAGCAACCGTACGGGGACCACCGCAAAAGGATCCCCCAACACGTCCAGTGCCGCCTCGCATTCCACCAGCAGGCCCTGATCGGGCATCAGCCACAGGTCACGCCGATTGTGACATACGCCCCGAGGCAGTCGCACCGGACGCAGCGTCGCAGGCAGCCCATGCGGGAGCAAAACCGTTTCCCGCTGGATATCGGCGACTGTCTGCATCGCGTGATCAAAGGTCAGCACCTTGTCGCCGACCTTGAGCGTCTCGACCGGTCGCCAGCCGAGATTCGAGGCAACCATTGTCCCCGCCAAAAATCCCGATTGCCCGGTAATAAGCAACCCGTCGAGGGCCGCCATGGCTTCCCCATCGGCCGGGCTCACCCCCGTTTTCCTGTTTTTCCATCCGAACATTCGCGCCGTCCCTACATGTGGCAGCAGCAAGAGCCTGGCTTGCCGGATTAACCAATTTATGGGGTCAGGACACGCGATTCGGATGCCAGAACCATGCCACGACAAGGGCGAGTTTGTGGCATTGGCCGGGTCTTTTCAGACAATACACCACCTCGCAGAGGATTGGCGCCACGGGCGCAACAGCGCCTCAATCGAAGCGATAACCAAATCGCGCGATATCGCTTGCACAGGCTGCACCCAGCATTTCGGCGGCGCGGTCCGAGTAATAGTCGCGGTAATCGGCGGCGCGGTCGGACCGGTTCGCCCGCGACAGGTTGAGCGCAAAACCCAGATGCGCGGTGACCGGCGCCAGATCCGCCTCAAGATGCTCCAGCCGAACATAGGCCGCGCATTGCTCCTCGCCGTCGGCACGGCGCATGTAGCTGGCCGCGGGCGTGGCCTGAAAGGCCGCCAGCGTCTGGGGATCGGTGACAAACGCCTCGAACCCCACCCGCCGGGCCAGATGTACCGCCGGATGGTCGAAGTCCTGCACCCGCAGCCAGTGATAATAGCTGACGGCCCGGTCCCAGGGATTGCGCACAAGGGTGAAGGCAAAGAGGTCGGCCAGCACCTCGGGCGCGATCAGCCCGTCGATATCGGCCAGGGTCGAATGTTTCCACAACCGACCGCGCGCCCGAACCCCCTTCAGACGACCGCGCCGGCGGATCGCCTTGGGCGTGTCGCCGATCAGGATGTCATCCTTCATCGCCCGCGCCTCAAGCGCCAGCGCCAGCGAGGTGCCGCCCGTCTTGGGAATATGCACGAAGATATAGCCGCGACCCGGTGAGATGATCATGCCGTCACGGTAGCGGCGCGGGCAGCGGCCCTCAACCCGATCTGAGCGCGATGATCGCGCCCGCCAGCACAATCAGCCCGATGCCCAGCATTTGCCAGGGCCCCAATCCCACACCCAGCACGACCCACGCAAAGAGCGGACCAAAGATCATCACCGAAAACTCAAAGACCGAGACATAGGACGGCTCGCCCAGTTGATAGGCACGGATCAGCATGAACACCGCCGTTACCGACCCGACCGCCTGAAGTGCGACCCAGGGCAAGGCCTCGGTCATGGGCCAGACCCAGCCGCGCGCGACAAACCCGTCCGGGCCGGGCATGGGGGTCGCAGGAAACAGGGCCAGCCAGATCAGACCGGCCAGACCGGTCAGACCCAGCGCCGTCACCATCGCCGCCAGCAGCGCCGCCGTGCTCTCGCCCGCGCAGTGGTTGCGGGTGACCACCGCACCCAGTGCATAGAAGAACCCTCCCGCAACCGGGATCAGCACCGTCGCATCGAAGGCGCTCGGATCGGGTTGCAACACGAACAGGATACCGGCAAAGCCCATCAGAACCGCCAGGATGCGCCAGGGTCCGATCCGCTGACGCAATCCAAAGGCGGTGATCAGCAGCACGAAGATCGGCGAGGTGAACAACCCCGCCAGCGCCTGCGCGATCGGCATGAAGGCCAAAGCACTGAAATAGAACAGCATCGCCACCGTCAACAACAGGCTGCGCAGCAGCACCCAGCCCTTGCGGCGTGGCAACAACCCGCCCAGACCCATCAGAGACATCAGCGCCACCAGGGGCAGCATCATCACCGCGCGGGTGAAATGGAACTGCCACAGCCCGATGCTCTCGGCCAGCCGGATCACGAAATTATCGATCACGCCGATGATGCTCATCGCCGCGATCATGTAGAGTGCCGCCGCCAGAGGGGCCGAAGGATTTTCTGCCTGCATCCCAAGCTGATAGCCGGGCCATGGACCCCGGTCTTGTCCCATAGCGACACCCGAGAGGGGTTTTTGCCTGCGACTTCGGGCGCCGCGCAAGCCGTTTGCCGCTGGCCCGTCAAAGGTGTAGTCTGAACAAAAAACAAGAACGAGCATCCCGTACCAGGCATGACAGCTCTCAAGCAATACGAGCGGATCGAGGCAACCGGCCTCTGGCGCCCCACCCCCGATGCGCAACGGCGCGAGGTTGTGGTCTCGATCGGCGAGGCGACGCTGACGATTTCCGATTTCAACGACCGCGCCCTGACCCATTGGTCTCTGGCGGCGCTGGAACGGCAGAACCCCGGCGCTTTTCCGGCGATCTATTGTCCCGACGGCGACCCCGGCGAAACGCTGGAACTGGCCGAGAGCGAGACAACGATGATCACCGCCATCGACCGGTTGCAGCGGGCCATCGACAGCCGCCGGGCGCATCCCGGACGCATCCGCTGGATCACGGTGGCGGTGATGGTGACGGTTGTGCTGGCAGTGCTGACGCTCTGGCTGCCGGGTGCCTTGCGACGACATGTGGTCGCCGTGGTGCCCGAGATCAAGCGGGCCGAGATCGGCCGCGCCGTGCTGAACCGGATCGAGCGGGTCACCGGCCAGGCTTGCATGGGCGAGGATACCGACGCAATCCTGTCCCGTCTGGCCCAACGCACCGGCGTACAGCGGCTTGTCGTGGTGCCCGGCGGACGCGCCGACAGCCTGTTCCTGCCCGGCGGCATCGTGGTGCTGAACCATGCGCTGATCGGTGATCACGAGGACAGCTCGGTCGCCGCCGGCTATATCCTGGCCGAGCGCGCCCGCGCCAAGGCGCAGGATCCGCTGGATGACCTTCTCTATCGCGCGGGGCCGCTCGCCTCGTTTCGGCTCTTGACCACAGGCGGGCTGACGCCCGGAATTCTCGACAGTTACGCCGAGCGGGTGCTGGCCGAGCCGCGCCCCGACCAGCCGGACGAAGCGTTGCTGGCGATGTTCAGCCAGGCAGCCATCCCTTCTTCCCCCTATGCCTATGCCCTCGACATCACCGGCGAGTCGGTACTTGGCCTGATCGAGGCAGACCCGATGACGGGGCGCAAGCTGGAACCCATTCTGGCCGACCGCGACTGGGTCCGATTGCAGGATATCTGCGGCGGCTAAGGACAAAACGGATCAGGCCGCCTCATTGGGCGGCCTGATCGGTTCCATTTCGGTCGCTTCCGCTTTAGCGGCGGCCGCGCGTTGGCGCCGGGGGTTCCTTGGCTGGAGCGTTCCGCGTCGACAGGCGCAGGTTCCATGGCGGTTTGGCGCCATTGGTGTAAGAGCGCTCGCTATGTACGACGGTAACGGTTCTGGGATTGGTCTCGACCGGCAGCAAGGTGCGCGGAAGATCGCGCGACCAGAGCTGTTCCATCTGCGCGTCCCCCTCGGCGGTACGCATGCCGCGCATCGGGTTCAGCCGGTCATCCTCGCGATCGACGGCCCGAAACCCGGCGGGGGTCCGAAAGTTGCTGTACTGGATCGCCGGGCGCAGGGTGCGTTCGGCGCGATGCGGGTTGAGCCGATCATCGTTCCACACAGGACGGTATCCGGCAGGCACCTGAACATTGGTGGTGTTCTGCCGCTTGTCATAGACATGCTGCGGCACCACGCGGGTGTTGAGCGAGACCCTGACACCGGTATCCCCTACCTTCAGCGAGGAACTCTTTCGGGTACCATAGGTGATCGGCGGCTCTGCCTGCGGACCACAGCGCACACCGGTCTGATTGATATACCGTTGGCTTAGTGGCGAGGCATTGGGACAGCCCCCCGAGGACGCCGCCGGAGCCACCGCGCGCGGCTTGACCGGGGCCGGGGCCGGGGCCGGAGCGACCGGCACGATAACGGGCGTCGGGCGTGCGGTGGTGGTCCGCGTGGTTGGAACAGCGGCAGGGCGCACGGTGGTGGCCCGAACCGTGGGCGTGGACGCCGTGCGGGGTGCGGGGCTGGCCGTTGTCCGCACCTGCGGCTTCGGTGCCGCTGCGGCGGCGGGTTTCGCGGTGGGTTGGTCCAGGCTGATCACCTTGGGCGCGGCCTGTTGCGGCGCGGTGCTGGTCGCCCCCGCCACGGCGGTGGGCTTGTATCCGCAGACCTGCTTGCGCTCGCGCGAGACACGCGGCACCCATGTCACATTGCCGTCGATCCCGGCGCGGATATAAATACAGCCGCGGCTGTCCACATATTGCTTTCCCTTGTAGGAGGCAGGCGGAAACTCCGCTGGCGGCGAGGCATTTCGCAAGGTCTGAGCGTTCAGCGTGCTGAACCCGACGCTCAGACCGATGACCGAAAGTGCAATAATCCTTGTAACTCTCATGCCTGCCCCCACAAGATATGGAAGTCAGGATGCCGCAAAACCTATTGATAGTAAAGCGGCACTTGCCTCAGTTTCGCCCTATTTCGTGCCGAACATGCGGTCTCCGGCATCGCCCAGACCGGGCATGATATAGCCCTTGGAGTTCAGTGCCCGGTCCAGCGAGGCGGTGACGATGGGCACATCGGGGTGCGCCTCTTTCATCCGCGCCACGCCTTCGGGGGCGGCCAGCAGGCACAGGAACCGAATATCGTTGGCGCCCGCCTGTTTCAGCAGGTCGATGGCGGCGGCCGAGCTGTTGCCCGTGGCCAGCATCGGATCGACCGCGATCACCAGCCGGTCCTGCAAACCTTCGGGCACCTTGAAATAGTATTGCACCGGTTGCAGCGTCTTCTCGTCGCGATAGAGCCCGACAAAGCCGACCCGCGCCGAAGGGATCAGCTCCAGCACCCCGTCCAGCATGCCGTTGCCCGCCCTCAGGATCGACACCAGCGCCAGTTTCTTGCCGGCCAGGATGGGGGCCTCCATCTCTTCCAGCGGGGTTTCGATGCCGCGCGTCGTCAGCGGCAACTCGCGGGTGACCTCATAGGCCAGGAGCAACGTGATCTCGCGCAGAAGCTGGCGGAATGATGCGGTCGAGGTGCCCTTGTCCCGCATCAGGGTCAGTTTGTGCTGCACCAGCGGGTGGTCGACGACGGTCAGATGTTGGCTCATGTTGTCTCCAGTCTCCTTGCAACCCGGCTCCGGGTGTCTTCATCGCAGAATGCTGCGCCGAGCGCCGTGGTGTTCAGGTCGGCGAAATCCTCAGCCCCCCAGCCAAAGGCCTTGGCCAGCATCTCATATTCGCGCCGCATCGTGGTATGGAAAAACGGCGGATCGTCGGTGGAAATGGTGACGCGGACGCCCGCATCGCGTAGCCGCGCGATGGGATGGGCCGCAAACGAGGGGTAAAGGCCCAGCACCACGTTCGAGCCGGGACAGACCTCGAGCGTGATGCCCCGGTCGGCCAGTTCATGCACCAGATCGGCGTCCTCGATGGCGCGCACGCCATGGCCGATGCGCTCGACCCCCAGCACGCGCACCGCGTCGCGCACGCTCTCTGGCCCGCCAAACTCGCCCGCATGGGTGGTGAGCCTCAGCCCCGCCTCGCGCGCGCAGTCGAAGGACCAGGAATAGTCGCCCTGTTTGCCCACGCCCTCGTTGCCGCCCATGCCGAATCCCACGATCCAGTCGCCCGCCGTCTCGGCCGCGCAGCGGGCGGCGCGCTTGGCCTGATCGGGGCCGAAATGGCGCACACAGGTGACGACCCCACGCAGGGTGATGCCCAATTTCGCCTCGGCCTCGTCCGCCGCGTCGCGGATGGCGGCCAGGTAATCGCGCCAGGCGGCGACATCGCCGCCGCCACAGAAATCAGGACTGAGGAAGGTCTCGGAATAGACCACCCCGTTCTCGGCGCTTTGTTCCAGGATCGCCCAGGTCAGGCGGCGGAATTCCTCGGGTCCTGTCAGCACCGAGGAGGCGACCTCGTAGATGCTCAGGAAATGGGTAAAATCGCGGAAATCATAGGTCCCGTCCGGCTTGAAGATGCCGCGCAGGTCGATCTTTTTCTCATGCGCCAGCTGCCGGATCAGGGCGGGCGGTGCGGCGCCTTCGTGATGCAGGTGCAATTCGACCTTGGGCAGGTCGGCAACCGGGGGCTGTTCTTCGCTCACAGAAAACTCCTCCCCGGTCCCTGCGCCGGAATGCCCAGATGCACCGCGATCGAGGCGGCGACATCGGCGAAATTCACCTGTCCGATCTGCCCTGCCCCGCGTCCGGCCACCAGAACCGGCACCTGTTCGCGGGTGTGATCAGTACCGCTCCAGCTGGGGTCGTTGCCATGATCGGCGGTCAGAACCATCAGGTCGCCGGGCCGCAGGCTTTGCAGGATTTGTCCGATCTCGCGGTCAAACCACTCCAGCGCCCGTGCATATCCGCTAATGTCGCGGCGGTGGCCATAAAGGCTATCGAATTCCACGAAATTGGCAAAGGTCAGGCTGCCCTCTTCGGCGGTTTCGAGCAAACGGGCGAAATGGGTCATCAGATCGGCATCCGACCCTTTGACCACATCGTCGATCCCCTGCATCGAGAAGATATCGCCGATCTTGCCGACACCGTGCACATGGCGGCCCGCATCCTGCGCCCAGTTGGTCAGCACCGGCGCGGGCGGGGTGATGGCGTAATCCTTGCGGTTGGTGGTGCGGGTGAACCCGGTTTCAGGCGAGCCGACAAAGGGCCGCGCGATCACCCGCCCCACTTTCATCGCATGCAGGCGCGGCGCGACGGCCTTGCACAGCTCCAAGAGGCGGTCGAGGCCGAAGGTTTCCTCATGCGCGGCGATCTGGAACACGCTGTCGGCTGAGGTATAGCAGATGGGCTGGCCCGTCCGCATATGCTCGGCCCCGTGGCGGTCGATGATTACCGTGCCCGAAGCATGGCAATTGCCAAGGATGCCGTCGCTGCCAGCGGCATCGGCCACCGCCTGTACCAGATCATTCGGGAAGGCGGGAATGGTGTCGGGGAAATAGTGCCAGTCCCACGGCACCGGCAGGCCCGCCAGTTCCCAATGGCCCGAGGGCGTATCCTTGCCCCGGCTGTGTTCGCGCGCGCAACCCCAGAGGCCCGAAGCCTCCGCTGCCAGCCCCGGCGTGGCCGCGTCCGAAGCCAGCCGGGTGGCCGCGCCAAGGCCCAGCCGGTCGAGATGGGGCAGATGCAGCGGGCCGCTGCGCCCCTCTTCCGCCGCGCCACGCGCGCAGGCCTGGGCGATATGAGCCAGCGTGTTGGCGCCGGTATCGGGGCGGTCGCCGTTAAAGAAAGTATCGGCATCCGGCGCACCGCCGATGCCGACCGAATCCATCACCACCAGAAAGGCACGGGTCATGGCGTGATTCTTTCATGGATCAGCGGTGGCGCGGCCACCGGCTCTGGCCCGATGGTGATCGCCGCGCGCAGGGTGGCCTCGGCTACCTCTGCCGCCTCTTGCCTTGCGGCGTGGATGGTGGCGAGTGGGGTTCCGGCGCTGACTGGTGCGCCCAGACGGATCACGCGGGACAGGCCGACCGAAGGATCGACGGTATCGCTTTCGACCTGCCGCCCGCCGCCCAGCGCCACAACGGCAAGGCCCAGCGCCTCGCCATCAATGGCGGTGACATAGCCTGATGCACGCGCAGTGACCTCGCGGATGACGGTCGCCTCGGGCAGGAAGCGCTGCCAGTTCTCGACAAATTGCACCGGCCCGCCGACGGCCGCGATCATCCGGCCAAAGCGTTCGGCCGCGCGACCGTCTGAGATGATGGCAGCAATGCGCGCGGCCCCGCTGACCGCATCCGGTGCCAGCCCCGCATCAGAGAGCAGCACGCCGCCCAGCTCCGCCGAGAGTTGTGCCAGCGGGTCATCAGCGTGACCAGAGGTCAGCACCCGCATCACCTCGCCCACCTCGAGCGCGTTGCCGAGGCTGGGCGCCAGCGGCTGGCTCATATCGGTGATCAGGGCCGAGGTCCGGCAGCCAGCGGCATTGGCGGTCTCGGTCAGGGCAAGGGCCAGCGCGCGCGCCTCGTCCGGCGATTTCATGAAGGCGCCGCTGCCCAGTTTAACGTCCAGAACCAACGCATCGGGGCTGGCTGCCAGTTTCTTGGACAGGATCGAGGCGGTGATCAGATCGAGGCTTTCGACCGTGGCGGTCACATCGCGGATGGCATAGAGCCGCTTGTCAGCGGGCGCGATGCGCGCGGTGGCGCCGACAATGGCGGCCCCGGTTTCGCGCACCACCTGCGCCAGCCGGTCAGGCCCAAGCTGGGTGGTGACGCCGGGGATCGCCTCCATCTTGTCGAGCGTGCCGCCGGTATGGCCCAGCCCCCGGCCCGAGATCATCGGCACATAGGCACCGCATTCGGCCAGCGCGGGCGCCAGCACCAGGCTGACGCAATCGCCCACCCCGCCGGTGGAATGCTTGTCGATCACCGGCCCGTCAAAATCCCAGTGCAGCACATCGCCGGTATCGCGCATGGCCAGCGTCAGCGCCGCGCGCCCTTCGGGCCCGAGCCGACCCATGCAAACACCCATGGCAAAGGCGCCCGCCTGGGCATCGCTGACACCGCCATCGGCAAGGCCCTGGGCGAACCAGGTCAACTCAGCCGCACTGGGCACCTCGTGCCGCCTGAGCCGGGCAATGATGGCGCGGGCATCCATGGCTCAGCTTTTGTCCATATGGGCGGCGCCAAAAGCGCCGGGCAGCAATTGACCAATGGTCATCGCAGTTTCGACCCCGTCGAGATTGGCCATGGTCACAACCACATCCGGATCCCCGAACTCGGCCAGTTTCTGACGGCAACCGCCGCAGGGGGGAACCGGCGCCGGGCTGTCAGCGACCACATAGACCTCGCTCAGCCGGGTCTCGCCCGCAGCAATCATCGCGGCGATGGCGCCCGCTTCGGCACAGGTGCCTTCGGGATAGGCGATGTTTTCCACGTTGCAACCGGCATAGACCGCACCCGAGGCGGCCCGAATGGCCGCACCCACCTTGAACCGGGAATAGGGCGCGTAGGCGTTTTCACGAACGGTCAGCGCGGCGGATTTGAGGCTCATGGCGATTCCCCGGTTTTTGATCATCTGGTCGGAAATGCATAGCCTATCCCGCAACCGCGCGCGAGAGGAACCGCCGGGCAAGGGGGCGCTGCCCCCGTCCTGCGGACTCCCCCGGAGTATTTCCGGCGAAATGAAGCGGCTTTAGCCCAGCGTGGTATTGAAGGTCCCGGGCAACGTGACCTCAAGCAGTTCGATATCATCCGAAGGGTCGGACAGGCAGGTGCGCATGCCCGGCGGGATGACGAATGCGTCGCCCTGTTCCAGCGGGAAGGGATCGCGCCCCTCGCCCATCAGCGTCACGGTGCCGTTCATCACGAAGGTGAACAGGATATCGGTGTCATGGGCCGTCCATTGCGGCGCGCCCTGCCCCCGGCGCACCACCTGCACCCCGGCCACGCCCTTGGTATTCTCGGCGATGGTAGTGTCGCGGCAGATATAGCCCGGCAAGCGGAAGGAGCCCCATTCGGCGCCCTCGGCGCGGTTATAGACAAAGCGCTGGCCCTGCCACTCGCGGTCGGGGCGCAGGTGCGGTGTGGGCAGGGTCATCTCGTGGTCGATCTCGGTGACATGCTCGGCCGGCACGCCAATCTCGATCACCTGCACGTTGTCGCTGGCCTCGAGCACGCGATGGCGGATTTCGGGCGGCTGGATGAAGCAATCCCCGGCGGTCAGGCGCATCTTGTCGCCCTGATCCTCGTACACAACATCGACCCAGCCATGGATGCAGAAGATCAGCTGAAAGCCCACGCGGTGGAAATGCACCATGTCCGGCACTGGCCCACCATCGGGAATACGGATATGGCTGGCGATGATCGAGCCACCTAGGCGCGAGGGCACCAGATCGCGGTAATGCATGCCGGCGCGGCCGATGATCCAGGGCGCCTGATCCTTGAGCCGGCGCACGACAAAGCTGTGTTCGGTCTGCGGCATCACCAGCGGCGGGTGGCGTTCCTCGATCTCGATCCGTGTGCCGTTGGGCGCGGTCAGGCTGCGTTGGCCATCGGCGAATTCATCCGGGTTCTCGGTAAGGATGCGCAGGGTGCCGGGCGCCTCGGGCGCGCCCTTTTCGATGCGCAGGCGCAGGCCGTGGCCCGAGAACACCGCGATGCGCGGGTCGTCAGCGGGATAGATCATGTCCATCCGCATGCCCAGAACCTTGGTATAAAAAGGGATATCATCGCGCAGTTCCTGCGTCGGCAGGCGCATCTCGGCTATCGTATCGGTCATCGGATCCTCCCTCGGGTCGCGAGAGTGGCGGCAGAGTACCGCTTTGGCAAGCCGGGCTGCGACCTTGTTGCTCGAAAATCCCGGTTTCCCCGGCGTCAAATTTAGTTTAATACTAAACTAGCTCCCCGAGGAGGATTTTCCGAGATGTCCGACCAGCCCAGCCAGCGCCAGGCGGCGCTAGACTACCACGCCTTTCCCAAGCCCGGAAAGCTGGAGATCAGGGCCACCAAACCGATGGCCAACGGCCGCGATCTGGCGCGCGCCTATTCGCCAGGTGTGGCCGAGGCCTGTCTGGAAATCAAGGCGGATGCCAGCAGCGCCGAGGCCTATACCGCGCGCGGCAACCTTGTGGCGGTGGTGTCGAACGGCACTGCGGTTCTGGGTCTGGGCAATATCGGCGCACTGGCCTCGAAACCGGTGATGGAGGGCAAGGCGGTCCTGTTCAAGAAGTTCGCAGGCATCGACTGTTTCGACCTTGAGGTGAACGAGAGCGACCCGGAGAAACTGGCCGATATCGTCTGCGCGCTCGAGCCGACCTTCGGCGCCATCAACCTGGAAGACATCAAGGCCCCCGACTGTTTCATCGTCGAGAAACTGTGCCGCGAGCGGATGAACATCCCCGTCTTTCACGATGACCAGCACGGCACCGCCATCGTGGTTGGCGCGGCGGCGCGCAACGCGTTGCATGTCGCCGGGAAAGCACTCGAAGATATCAAGATCGTTTCGACCGGCGGTGGCGCTGCCGGGATCGCCTGCCTGAACATGCTCGTGAAACTGGGCGTGAAGCGCGAGAATATCTGGCTCTGCGACATTCACGGGCTGGTCTATGAGGGGCGCGTCGAGGACATGAACCCGCAAAAGGCGGCCTTTGCCCAGACCACCGACCTGCGCACGCTAGACGATGTGATCGCGGGCGCTGACCTGTTCCTGGGCCTCAGCGGGCCCAACGTGCTGAAGCCCGAGATGGTGGCGCGCATGGCGAAGCGCCCGATCATCTTTGCCTTGGCCAACCCAACGCCCGAGATACTGCCCGATGCGGCGCGCGAAGTGGCCCCGGATGCGATCATCGCAACCGGTCGCAGCGACTTTCCGAACCAGGTCAACAACGTCCTTTGCTTTCCCTTCATCTTTCGCGGGGCGCTCGATGTGGGCGCTACCGAGATCAACGACGCCATGCAGATCGCCTGTGTCGAGGGGATCGCCGAGTTGGCTCGCATCACCACCAGTGCCGAGGCGGCGGCGGCCTATCAGGGCGAGCAGCTGACATTCGGGGCCGACTATCTGATCCCGAAACCGTTCGATCCGCGTCTTGTCGGGGTTGTCTCTTCTGCCGTAGCGCGCGCCGCGATGGAGAGCGGCGTGGCGCGGCGCCCGATCACCGATCTGGAGGCCTATCGCCAGAAGCTGAACCAGAGCGTGTTCAAATCCGCCCTGCTGATGCGCCCGGTGTTTGAGGCGGCAGCCAAGGCGGCGCGGCGACTGGTCTTTGCCGAGGGCGAGGACGAACGCGTTCTGCGCGCGGCACAGGCCATTCTGGAAGAGACCACCGAGACCCCGATCCTGATCGGCCGCCCCGAGGTGATCGAGGCGCGCTGTGAAAAACTGGGCCTCTCGGTGCGCCCTGGTCAGGATTTCCAGATCGTGAACCCGGAAAACGACCCGCGTTATTACGATTACTGGACCTCGTATCATCAGCTGATGCAGCGGCGCGGCGTCACCCCGGATCTGGCCAAGGCGATCATGCGCACCAACACCACCGCCATCGGCGCCATCATGGTGCATCGGGGCGAGGCTGACAGCCTGATCTGCGGCACCTTCGGCGAATATCGCTGGCACCTGAACTATGTGCAGCAGGTACTGGGTACCCATGATCTGCGCCCGCATGGCGCGCTGTCGCTGATGATCCTGGAAGACGGGCCCCTGTTCATCGCCGATACCCATGTGCGCAGCCGCCCCAGCCCCGAGGAACTGGCCGAGATCACGCTGGGCGCCGCGCGCCATGTGCGCCGCTTCGGCATCGAACCGCAAATCGCCTTTTGCTCCCAATCGCAATTCGGCAATCAGGCCGAAGGCTCGGGCCTGCGGTTGCGGCAGGCGATAGAGATACTGGACAGCCAGGCCCGTGACTTTGTCTATGAAGGCGAGATGAACCTCGACAGCGCGCTGGACCCCGAACTGCGCCAGCGCATCTTTCCCAATTCACGACTGCACGGCGCGGCGAATGTGTTGATCTTTGCTCATGCGGATGCGGCCAGCGGCGTCCGCAACGTGCTCAAGATGAAAGCGGGCGGTATCGAGGTCGGGCCGATTCTGATGGGCATGGGCAACAAGGCGCATATCGTGACCCCGTCGATCACCGCGCGCGGGCTTTTGAACATGGCGGCCATTGCCGGAACCCCGGTCGCTCACTACGGTTGATCCCGACGGCGTCTTGCCGCCAACAGGGAGAGACCGCAATGAAGGGACATTGCCATTGCGGCGCGGTACGCTGGCAGAGCGACGGCGAGGTCGCGTGGAGCTGTTATTGCCACTGTGCCGATTGCCGCCGCAATTGCGCTGCCCCTGTTACTGCGTTTTTCGGGCTCCCGCATGAGAGCGTCGTGTGGAGCGGCGATGCTCCGCGCATCTATCGTTCATCAGACCGTGTCGAGCGGCTGTTCTGCGGCACCTGCGGCACCCAGATGGCCTATCGCAACGCCGATGATCGCGTGAACATCCATCTTTATACCGCAACGCTGAAGGACCCGTCGGTGCTCCCACCCCGGTTTCACGTCTTTCATGCCGCGCGACTTCCCTGGCTGAACTTGCAGGACGATCTGCGTCGCTTCGACCGCACGACCGACTAAAAGCGATTCCGGCACCTTTGCAGATCAATCATTTGCAACTTTGCAAAGAGGCTCGAATTTTCCGACAAACCAGACGAGAAAAGCGGCTTTGCAAAAATTTGCAGTCCCGATCAGGAAACCTCTGCAAATTTCTTGCGATAATGTGACGCGACGTCCTTTGTCCGGCTTGCCCGGTGGCGCCGCTATGCCTAACACACCATCCAGCCGAACGTGAGGAGGACGCCATGGCATATCAGGACGTTTACGAGAGCTGGAAGAGCGATCCCGAAGCCTTCTGGATGGAGGCCGCCAAGAGCATCGACTGGGTCGAGGCGCCCAGCCGTGCGCTCGATGACAGCAACGCGCCGCTCTATGAATGGTTCACCGATGCCAAGGTCAACACCTGCTGGAACGCGGTCGACCGCCATGTCGAGGCCGGGCGAGGTGAGCAGATCGCGATCATCTATGACAGCCCGATCACCCATACCAAGCGGCAGATTTCCTATGTCGAGCTGCGCAACCGCGTGGCCATGCTGGCCGGTGCCCTGCGCGCCAAGGGTGTGGAAAAGGGCGACCGCGTCATCATCTACATGCCAATGATCCCCGAGGCGCTGGAGGCGATGCTGGCCTGTGCCCGTCTGGGCGCCGTGCATTCTGTGGTCTTCGGAGGGTTTGCCGCCAACGAACTGGCCGTGCGTATCGACGACGCCCAGCCCAAGGCGATCATCGCCGCATCCTGCGGGTTGGAGCCGGGGCGCGTGGTGCATTACAAGCCCCTTCTCGACGGCGCCATCGAACTGGCCAAGCACAAGCCTGAGTTCTGCGTCATCTTCCAGCGCGAACAGGAAGTGGCCCAACTCATCGAGGGCCGCGATTACAACTGGCACGGGTTCCAGTATGGCGTCGAACCGGCCGAATGCGTCCCCGTAGAGGGCAACCATCCGGCCTATATCCTCTATACCTCTGGCACCACCGGCGCGCCCAAGGGGGTGCTGCGTCCGACCGCGGGTCATCTGGTGGCGCTGAACTGGACGATGAAGAACATCTATAACGTCGATCCGGGCGATGTGTTCTGGGCCGCCTCGGATGTGGGCTGGGTCGTCGGCCACAGCTATATCTGCTATGGCCCGCTGATCCACGGCAACACCACCATCGTGTTCGAGGGCAAGCCCGTGGGCACCCCCGATGCGGGCACCTTCTGGCGGGTGATTTCCGAGCACAAGGTCAAGAGCTTCTTCACCGCCCCCACCGCGATCCGCGCCGTGAAGCGCGAAGATCCCAAGGGCGAGATGCTGGCGAAATACGACCTGAGCTGCCTCAAGGCGCTCTATCTGGCGGGCGAACGGGCCGACCCGGACACCATCGTGTGGGCACAAAAGGCGCTGGGTGTGCCGGTGATCGACCACTGGTGGCAGACCGAAACCGGCTGGACCATCGCCGGCAACCCGCTGGGGATAGAGGAGCTGCCGACAAAACTGGGCTCGCCCGCCAAGGCAATGCCCGGCTATGACGTGCAGATCCTCGACGAGGGCGGCCACCAGATGAAACCGGGCGAGCTGGGCGCCATCGCGGTGAAACTGCCGCTGCCGCCGGGCACCCTGCCCGGCCTTTGGAACGCCGAGGCGCGGTTCAGGAAATCCTATCTGGAGCATTTCCCCGGTTACTATGAGACCGGCGATGCGGGCATGATCGACGAGGACGGATACCTCTATATCATGGCGCGCACCGATGACGTCATCAACGTTGCGGGCCACCGTCTGTCCACCGGTGGCATGGAGGAAGTGCTGGCCAGCCATGAGGATGTGGCCGAATGCGCGGTGATCGGCGTCAGCGACGACCTCAAGGGTCAGATGCCGCTGGGGTTCCTCTGCCTCAACAACGGTTGCAACCGCGACCATGGGGATGTGGTGAAAGAGGTGGTCAAGCTGGTGCGCGACAAGATCGGTCCCGTCGCAGCCTTCAAGCTGGCCGTCGTGGTCGACCGCCTGCCCAAGACCCGCTCGGGCAAGATCCTGCGCGGCACCATGGTTTCGATCGCCGATGGCAAGGACTACAAGATGCCTGCCACCATCGACGATCCGGCCATCCTGGACGAGATCAAGGTCGCGCTGCAATCGCTGGGCTACGCCAAGTAACCCCTAGCGCAACCGCAAAAACAGGCGCCGCCCCCCGGGGTGGCGCCTTTTTTGTTGCCCGCATCGCATCCGCCCAACAGCTTGTGATCGCCCGTCATCGCCCCGGCGATTGCCAGACTCTGGGCCGTTTTCTACCCTGACCGCAATCGCTGCAACTGACGAGGTTACCCATGCGTGCATTCCTGACCGCACTGGCCTGTTCCGCCGCCCTGCCCGCCTTGCCCGCCCTGGCAAGCGAAGGGCACCGCATCCAGGTCACCGGAGAACTGATCGACACCTGGTGCTATTATTCCGGTGTCATGGGCGGACCCGAGGCGGTGGTCGGCTCGGCCCATCACACCTGCGCCCTGTGGTGTTCCGCGGGCGGCATCCCGGTCGGGTTGCAGGCCGAGGACGGAACCATCTACATGGTGCTCAAGATCGCGCAGGACGACCAGCTGGCCGGGGGCGATACCGCGCTTCGTCTCGCCTCGCACACGGTCGAGGCGGACGGGATGCATTACCAGCGCGACGGTATCAATTACCTGATCGTCGATCAGGTAATCAGCGATCTCGACATTACCAACCTCAATCACGAAGACTATGGTCCCGTGCCCGGTTTCGCCATTCCGGAGCCCAAGGAATGAAGCGCCTCTCGCTTGCATTGGCCCTCTTGGCCAGCCCCGCCTTCGCCCAGGATTTCTCGGCCGGGTCCACCGCCAAGCCCTGGAACCTCTATGCCGAACAGCCCGCGTTTTTCGAGGCCAAGGTGGTCGATCTGCTGTGTGAGCTGACCGGAGACTGCCCCGCCGATTGCGGCGCGGGCAAGCGGCAGTTGGGCCTGTTGCGCAGCGCCGATAACGTGATGGTCCTGCCGCTCAAGAACGGCCAACCGGTCTTTTCTGGCGCCGCCGCCGATCTGGCGCCCTATTGCGGCCAGACGGTCGAGGTGGACGGGCTGCTGATCGACGACCCCGATCTAGGCGCCAAGCATGTCTATCAGGTGCAAAAGATCCGCCTGCCCGGCAGTGAATGGGAAACCGCCAATCGGTTCACCAAGGTCTGGGAGGAAGAGAACCCCGAGGCCACCGGCAAGGGCCCCTGGTTCCGCCGCGATCCGCGCATTCTCAATCATATCAAGGACAAGGGCTATCTGGGCCTGGGTCTGGAAACTGACGAGGCCTTTATCAAGGAGTGGTTCTGATGCGTCTCCTGCTTCGGGCCGCGCTGCTGATGGGGGCCGTTCTGACGGCTCCCGCACAGGCGGGCAATGTGCCGCTGCCCTTTGATGTGGGTGGCGCTTTCGAACTGACCGATCAGCATGGCGCAAGGCGCAGTCAGGCCGATCCTCAGGGGCACGGGCAGCTTCTGTTCTTTGGCTATGCCACCTGCCCCGGCATCTGCTCGGCGGCAATGCCGATGATGGCCGACGCGGTGGACCGGCTGGCGGATGCGGGCATCCCCGTCACCCCGGTGATGATCACGGTCGACCCCGAACGCGACCGCCCCGGCGAGATGAACGCGCCCCTGGCGCGCTATCACCCGGATTTCATCGGCCTGACCGGATCGGAGGCCGAATTGCAGACGGCCTATAGCGCCTATTCGGTCGAGCGCGAACTGGCCTATGTCGATCCCGAATACGGGCCGGTCTATACCCATGGTGCCTTTATCTATCTGCTGGACGCCAAGGGCGAGGTGCTGAGCCTGTTCCCGCCCATCCTCAGCTCGGACCGGGTGGTGGAACTGGCGCGCAAATACCTGGGCAGCGAGGGGTTGTAACCTAGCGTCACCTTCGGTTCCGGGCGTAGCGTTTGGACAAAGGGCCGCCTAACCTGATGGCAGGAGGCCCCGGACATGACAGAGACAGCGCTTTGGCAATTGGACGCGACCCAGATCGCGGAACATACCACAACCGGCGCGCTGAGCGCCGAACAGGCGGTCGGTGCCGCCATCGACCGGATGCAGGCGGTGAACCCTGACCTGAACGCGGTGGTCGACAGCTGCGCCGAGGCGGCGATGGACCGCGCCCGCGCGCTGGACAAGGCCCGCGCCGCGGGCAAGCCCTGCGGGCCGCTGCACGGAGTGCCGGTCACCATCAAGGTCAATGTGGATCAGACCGGCTATGCCACCACCAACGGTGTGACCGCGCTGAAGGACATGATCGCGCCAGATGACGCACCCGTGGTGCGCAACCTGCAAGATGCGGGCGCGGTGGTGATCGGGCGCACCAACACGCCCGAGTTCTCGTTCCGCGCCGATACCGACAATCCGCTATATGGCCGGACCCATAACCCCTGGGGGCGGCATATCTCGCCCGGTGGCTCCTCGGGCGGGGCCGGATCGGCGGTGATGGCGGGGATCGGCGCGCTGGCCCATGGCAACGATATCGGCGGTTCGCTGCGCTTTCCGGCAGCAGCGAATGGCGCCGTCACCGTGAAACCCGGTCTGGGTCGCGTGCCTGCCTGGAACCCCAGCCAGAAGGCCGAGCGTGGCATGCTGGCGCAATCAATGTCGGTACAGGGGCTGATCACCCGCTCGGCCGCCGATCTGCACCTGGCCATGCCCAGCCTGATCGCCCCCGATCCGCGCGATCCGTTCCACGTGCCCCTGCCCTGGCGCGGCGCGCCGGTCGAAGGGCCGATCCGGGTTGCCTTTACCAAGGCTACCTATGGCTATGACCTGCATCCCGAGGTCGAGGCGGCGCTGGACACCGCCCGCGACGCGCTGCGCGATGCCGGTTATCTGGTCGAAGAGGTCGAGACCCCCGACGCATTCGAGGCCGGTCGCGCGGGCTATCGCGCGCTGATGGGCGAGGTCTGGGCGCTGATGAAGGCGGATGTCGACGCTTCTGGCTCGCACACCGTGCGCGATATCTTCGAGGTCTATTTTCAGGAATTCCCGCCCTTCCACGGTACGGAACTTTTGCAGGTGATGGCCAAACGCAGCCATTATGCGCGCGAATGGTCACTCTTTCTGGAACGCTATCCCCTTGTGCTGGGTCCGTTCCTGCCGCAGCCCTTCTTTGGTCCCGACCGCGACACCGAGGGCGCCGAGGGCGTCCACGAGGTTCTGGGCGCCGCGGTCTGGTCCTACGCGATGAACTTCATGGGCCTGCCTGCCGCCTGTCTGCCGTCGCGCTTGGCGGTTCTGCCGAAGGGGCCGCAACCGATCAACGTGCAGATCACCTCCCGCCGCTGGCGCGAGGATATGGCGGTGGACGCCGCCGCCGCGATCGAGGCGCGCGTCGGTCGCATGGCGCCGCATCTGTGGGCACGAATGGCATGACAGTCGAAGGGATGTTTTGCCGAAATTGACCCCGGGCAAGGGGTACGGGAACTGCCCGGGGCCATCTCTTCAGTAAAATTAGACGGTCGATGGACGCGCGGACGCAAGCCTAAACCTGCGTCCGCTGCTTACCATGCGAACTCGTCCCAACACCCGACACGAAGCAGCCACTCACTTCCACTCCATGCGATGTATCGGCATGATCTAAGCTGCCAGAAAGCCGCACACTTTCCTGTGAAGTTGGTCACATATCTGCGAAATTTCCGTAAACGGATGACAGATCAGGTGAATTGTTCGGAAATCAGCCGCTCTTCGAGGCCGTGGCCGGGATCGAACAGGATCCGGTGACGGATCGTGGGCTCGGACTGGATCTCGACCCAGTCGATATCCGGGATCGACGTTGAATCGGCATCGGCCATGACCGGGCGCTTGTCGGCATCGACCACATCGAACCGGACCTTGGCGGTCTTTGGCAACAGCGCCCCACGCCAGCGGCGCGGCCGAAAGGCGGCAATGGCGGTCAGCGCCAGCACATCCGACCCGATCGGCAAGATCGGCCCATGCGCCGAATAGTTATAGGCGGTCGACCCCGCCGGCGTCGCCACCAGCGCCCCATCGCAAACCAGTTCCGCCAGCCTGAGCCGCCCGTCGACCGAAATTTTCAACCGCGCCGCCTGTGGCCCCGCGCGAAGCAGCGACACCTCGTTGATCGCCAGTGCCCGATGTATCTGCCCCGCCTGATCCATCGCGGTCATCGACAAGGGGTTGATGATCTCTTCCTCAGCCTCCGCCAGACGCTCCAGCAGGTTGGTCTCGGCATATTCGTTCATCAGAAAGCCGATGGTGCCCCGGTTCATGCCATAGACCGGCACATCCAGATGCTGGGTGCTGTGCAAGGTGCGCAGCATGTAGCCATCCCCGCCCAGTGCGACGATCACCTCGGCGTCGCGGGGGGCCACGTTGCCGTAGCGGCCAATCAACGCGGCACGCGCGGTCTGGGCCACCGGCGCGTCGCTGGCGAGAAAGGCGATTCTTTTGGGCATCTATCGAGGTTTCCGGTGTTGCGCATTCGGTTCCGAAACAACCACACCTTTCCCCCAGTGGCCAGACTTGACGCCGCAGTTGGCCAATTCGTCGCTTTACAGCCTTTTGCGTTGCCCCGGTTTCCGATAGGAAATCGCGGAAATCGACCCTTCTCATGCGGAGCTGTCATGAACGCGAGCCACCAGGACCCCGGATTTTTCACAGAGGCGCTTTCGGAGCGTGATCCCGAGCTGTTCGGGGCGATCACGTCCGAGCTGGGGCGCCAGCGC